>DOCS01000109.1:4139-13708 GCA_003503355.1 Opitutia bacterium | reverse complement strand
CCACAGACGATCGCGGCTGAAGACATTTTGCACGACCGTGGTGCGATCTCGATTATGTCGAGCGATAGCCAGGCGATGGGCCGCGTCGGTGAGGTGCTGATTCGCACTTGGCAGACCGCGGACAAAATGAAGCAGCAGTTTGGTAAGCTCGAATCCGAGACGCATACCGCAGCAGATAATTTCCGCGTGCTGCGTTACATTGCCAAGTATACAATTAACCCTGCGATTGCCTGTGGCTGTGCGACGGATGTCGGTAGCCTTGAGGTTGGTAAGCTCGCAGATATGGTACTGTTCAAGCCAGCGTTCTTCGGCGTGAAGCCTGAGCTCGTGTTAAAAGGTGGCTTGATCGCGACTGCAAATATGGGCGATCCGAACGCGTCGATTCCAACGCCGCAGCCGATGTACTACCGTCCCCAGTTCGCTGCCTTTGGTAAGGCCGTTTCGACGACTTCGATTACTTTTGTGAGCCAAGCTGCAATCGATGCAGGCGTAGCTGAAAAACTGGATTTGAAGAAGCAGATCCGTGCCGTTTCGAATACACGCACGATTTCAAAGCACGATATGGTGCTGAATGATTATTTGCCAGACATCGAAATTGATCCAGAGACTTACACGGTGACTGCCGATGGCGAAGTGCTCACTTGCGAGCCTGCGGTAAAGCTGCCGATGGCACAGCGCTATTTCTTATTTTAAAAATGGAACTCATTACTCAATCACTCGCTCATTCACATGCTGGTCGCGCAGTCATTGCCGTATCAGTTGATCGGCATAAGTTGGCACGTCGCCGTTGGCGGGGTGTGGCTGCCGATGGCACCGACTTTGGGTTTGATCTCAACGAGTCGCTGAATCACGGCGACTGCATTTACGAAACGGATACGAATTCCTATGTGATCGAGCAGACTGCTGAGGACTGTTTTTTGATCGCACTGAAAGGAGCGCAACAAGCAGCCTGGATCGGCTGGATGGTTGGTAACTTACATTTCAAGGCCTCCTTTAGTGATGAGGGTGTGCTGGTGCAGGATGATCTTGCGGTAGAGCAGATGTTGGATCGCGAGCATATTCACTATGACCGCGTGCAGCGCGTGTTCCAGCCTGCTAAGCAGGGTGGTCACTCTCACGACCACGATCATGGGCACTCGCATTCACTCGGTGATGACAATGGGCACAGTCACTAGTATGTTCTCTTCGGATTTATTTTGGAGGGCAATGCTCCGTCATTGCCGCGGTGAAGCAGTGTGGAAACGACGGAGCGTTTCCCTCTACTAAACGCACTGATGAAGAATCCTTCAAACGCGCTCGATCAGGATACGTCCGCAGCATGGGTGCCTGCATTGTTGCAGATTTCTGACCCATTGTTTCCCACTGGGGCATATGCGCATTCGATGGGACTCGAGCAATGGGCTGGGGCATGTGGGTATACCTCGGGCAAGGACCTAGAGCATTTTTTTAAGACCCATGCAGGGCCTTCGTTGGCGCGTCTAGAATTGCCGTATTTGCGCTTTCTACGCGAAGCCGTAGCGGCAGGCGAGTGGGCAGATGTGCATGAAATCGATGCTGAGATTGATGCATGGAAGTGGGCCATAGAATTACGCGGCGCAAGTGTGACGCAAGGCCGTGGGCGTCTGCGCTTGTTGAACAAGTTGTGGCCAGATTGTGAATTGATCGCTGAGTATGCGCGGGCCTTTGCCGCCAAAGAAGTGCACGGGCACCATTTGGTGGTTTCGGCGATTCAGTTTGAGCGGCTCGGTGTGCCGGCTGATGCGGCCTTGATGGCGTATGGCTATCAGAGCCTTGCTAACTTTGTTTCGGCGTCGGTGAAGTTGTTACGTATTAGCCCTGAATCGGCGCAAGCCGCTTTGCACGATGGCCTCGAACAGTTGCCTGCTTGGGTGGCGGGTTCGCAGCAAGTCGAGCGTTCTGAAGCCGGCTGGTTTGCCCCTGCTTTTGATATTCAATCCGCCCGCCACGCGACGGCTTTCTCGCGTTTATTCATCTCCTAATCTATTTTTTATTATGACAGAGATTCCACAAACACGTCCCGTCCGTATTGGTATTGGTGGCCCCGTTGGCTCGGGCAAGAGCATGTTGTTGCTGCGCCTGATCGAGAAGTTGCACCAGCGCTATCAGTTGGTGGCGATCACCAATGATATTTACACCAAAGAGGATGAGCAATTCTTGGTTAAGAATAGCCAGCTGGAGGCGAGCCGCATTCTAGGTGTCGAGACTGGCGGCTGCCCGCATACTGCAATTCGTGATGATACGAGTATGAATGAGATCGCGATCGAAGACCTAACCACGCGTCATCCAGATACTCAAGTGGTGTTGCTGGAGAGTGGTGGCGATAATTTGTCGGCCACGTTTTCGCCGGATTTAGTGGATGCTTTCATCTACGTGATCGACGTCGCCGAAGGGGATAAAATTCCCCGCAAGGGCGGGCCGGCGATACGCTTTTCAGATTTGATGATTATTAACAAGACCGAGCTCGCGCCCTATGTCGGCGCCGATCTCGATGTGATGGATCGCGATTCTAAGATTCAACGTGGTGAGCGTCCTTTTGTTTTTTGTGACTTAAAGAGCTATAAGGGGCTCGACGAGGTCGTGGCATGGCTGGAGCAGGAGTGCTTCTTTGCAATCAAATCCTAATGACTGCTGTTTCTAAAGAGCCTATTGTGGCACGCGCTGGAGTGCTCGGAGGTGCGCGGCTGACTTATACGCAGCGTGCGGATGTGGGTTCTCGGCTCACGGAGCAATGGGTTCGGCCACCCCTGTATTTGGCGAAGGCGTATCATGAAAAGAATTGGGCGATCAGTATTTTAACGAGTCCTACAGCCGGCTTGCTCGATGGTGACCGACTCGAAGTGCGGGCGACTGTGGCGGCGGGCGCGAAGGCAGCGCTGATTAGTCCTGCCGCTTGCCGTGTGCATACGATGAATTCCGGTTATGCACAAGTGGACCAGCAGTATACCGTTGAGGCAGGTGCGGTGCTAGATGTGTGGCCTGCGCCGATGATTTTACAAAAGGCTGCAGTTTTGCGGCAGTCGACGCGCTTGGACGTGGCAGTTGATGCGACTGTGCTACTATGTGAAGTGGTGTCGCCGGGGCGTGCGGCCTTTGGTGAATTTTTCGAATTTTCAGAGTGGCGTTCTAGTTTGCGGATCTATCGAGAAGGGAGGCTACTGTCCTATGAGAATTTTTCCTGCATGCCAGAGCGTGGCGATTTATCGGATTGGCGCGAAATGTATCCTGGGGGGAACTACGCGGGGATATATTATTTAGTGGCAAAGCCTTTGGGCGATTTGGTGCAAACGCTTCATGATCTCGAGATCGCTGATGCCGCTATTGGTGCGAGTCCCTTGAATGAGGGTGGGCTCGGTCTCAAAGTTTTAGCTAAAGATGGGATAAGTTTGCGCAAAGCAATTTTTTCGGTCCGAAAGCTGCTAATTGAACACACTCAAATCGAGTTTCCTACTGCGCTACAACGCGCTCAGACCTTTTTTAATTAACTATTCCGTTTCATTCTTCTAATACATATACTTTATGCATCTCGTTAGTGAATCTCTACCTCTCTCAGTTTCTTTACTAACCAGTGTTGGCGGTGTCGTTAGTGTGGGAGTTGCCTGCCACGGAGCGCGCCATGAGCTGAGTGCCCGAAGAGTGCCGGCGTTTTTTGCGATGACTGGCTTTGTTTTTATTGCGCAGATGGTGAATTATTCAACTGGACTCGGGTTCTCAGGGCATTTGCTTGGTGCGGCATTATTGGCCGTATTGTTTGGGCCGTTCGCTGCGATGCTCTCGATGGCGGCAGTCTTGACTGGTCAAGCGGCGTTGCTGGGGGATGGTTCGATCAGCACTTTGGGCGCGAATTTTTTAAATATGGGCGTGGTGGCTCCGTGGGCAGCTCATTTAATTTTCCGCAGCGTGCAGGGGCGCTATCAATTGACGGAACATGCGGGACAGTTGTTTGCCATGGGCTTGGCCTCTTATTGTTCTGTTATCGCTGCCACACTCTCGATGAGCTGCATGCTCGGTGGTCAGGCTATGGAATTGCTCAGCACACATGCAGTGATCGGAGCATTTGAGGTGGTGGTCTCTTTGGCAGTTTTCGCGGCCACTGCGTTAAGTGTGCAGTCTCATCTCTCAAGTGCACGACGAGGCATGCGCCTGATACCTATTACAGCGGCATGTGCGCTGTGTATTTGCTTCGCGCCTTTCAGCTCGCAGCTTCCGGATGGACTTGAACATGTGCTTGAAACTTCTGTAAGCGTGCTTGAACAATAGTTTTGTGAGCTTGATTATCGCGCATCCTCTGTCAGTGCGTCAGAACGTATGTCGCTCGCGTCGGCGATGACATGAACTTCGTTGCGTAAGGCATCGAAAAGGTAGTTCGCACCGTCTTTGAATGCGGTGCTTGCGAAGCCACTCAGGGCGGGTAGTGCGAGGTAAAGGAGCGCGAAAGTACTCAGAGTCTTTCCCGTTTTATCGTTACCTTAATCAGGATACTGACTCTGGGCTACAATTGAAGCGTATGACGTGTCGCCTGCCGATGCCATGCTTGATGTTTTCGAGGCAGACGGACTCTGAGTGATCAAAATCGGTCCAGTCTCGCTACCGCAGGGCAAGGGGCGCTGAATCGATTGTTGGAAGCTGCTTATATCTGCGTCTTCAAAAAGTCGCGGGTCGCGCGTTTGATCTTTTTGATGCGTGGCGTCATGCGCTGCAAATCGCGCTTGTTCATTGTGTCGATGAACAGCTTGCCGTTGAGGTGGTCGGTCTCATGCAGGATGCAGCGCCCGAGCAGCCCTGTGGCTTCGAGCACGTGCAGGTTGCCTTCGGTGTCTTGAAACTCACAACGCACGCCGATTGGGCGGGTGACTCTGCCGCGTACGTCGGGAAAGGACAGGCAGCCTTCTTCGTAAATGTCCTCGCTCTGGTCGATAATCGTGACCTTGGGGTTGGCCAGCGCCATGGGCATGATCAGGTCGAGTGGTGGTTGCTTGCCATCGAAGCTGTATTCAAATGGGGCTTTTTCGCCTTCGGGCGGGCGCACATCCAAGACGCAGAATTGCAGGGCGAGGTTGACCTGTTGCGCCGCTAGTCCGATGCCGTCCTCGTCGTACATGGTGTCTACCATGTCGTCGGCAAGTTGCGCGAGATCGTCGTCGAATTCCGTGATGGGTTCGCCGACTGTGCGCAGGATGGGTTCGCCGTATTGGGTGACTCGTAAAATCATGAGCCGAAACCTGAAACTGAGCGCCGTGCTTGTAAAGCTTTAGGAATGGTAGGATTTTTAAACTGGGGCGTAGCTGTTGTTTAGTTGGCGAATTAAAGCGCGCCACAACCTAAGGTTGTAGGTGCTTGGCATTTGCCTGCGCAACCAGAAATCTACTCAGCGACGGCCACGGGGATGTGGACTTCGGCGCGCTTGAGAAGCCCGAGAGTGAAGGGGCCGTTCCAATAAATCGCACGGGCGGGCGCAGCGGCGACCCACTCGTCTTGTTGCGCGAGCCAGCGGAGTAGCTGCGCTTTGGCTTCGTCGAAATTCTTTGCGTTATAACTCCCCCGCACGCCGATGCTCAGTACGGTGCGCTCGGGTAAGTTGGTGACTTGTACGCGCTCGGTGTCGGAAAGCACGCGGTCCGTGTAGTCCGCGCCGAGGTAGAAATACATGGTGCCGGGATCGATCTCAGCTTCGACCGGAGTGGTCATCGCGATGTCGTTGTCCTGAATATAGCGGAACAACGGGCGAAACAGGCCGTTGTTTTCCTGGAAATAGTTGCTCTCGCTGTGGGCGGCCAGCAGGCGAGCAGCAGGTAGGGTTTTAATTTCGACCGTGCCGACAGGTGTTTTTTCGAAGGCGCTTTCGTAGGCGGACATAATTTGAAGGGGTAATAGGGTGAGGCAGAGGGTGATGAGGAGTTTCATTTAAAATCATCTGCTCAGGAGCCTGTGAACTTACAGGAATCGTTTGGGAGCTTGGGCTATGCATGCATTCCGCCGTTGCCAGCTTGTGCGCACTCGGCTGAATAATGACATATGGAATTGATGGTTGCTGTTATTGTCGGGGTCTTGTTGGGCGCAGGCCTGGTGTATGTCGTATTGCGTGGGGGATTGCAGCGCGCGGAGTTGGCGGTTCGAGCAGCGCAGGATGAGTTGCAGGAATTGCGTGTCGAATATGCATCGGCCAACACGAAATTGGCTCGAACCGAGGCGCAGCGAGAAGCGGAACAGCAGGCCGCGACGGAAAAGTTGGCACTGCTCGAAGAGGCCAAGGCCAAGCTGCAGGATAGTTTCAAGGCGCTCTCTTCCGAGGCGCTGTCGAAAAACAATGAGTCCTTTCTAAGCCTAGCCAAGACCACTCTGGAAAAGTATCAACAAGGCGCGCAAGGCGATCTGGAGAAGCGTCAGCAGGCGATTGACAAGACCGTTGAGCCGGTGGGCGAGGCGCTTAAGGTGTTTAATGAGCGGGTTTCTAAAATCGAGGAGCGCCGCGCTGCGACCGATTCCAGCCTGAAGCTGCAACTCGAGCAGTTGGCGCAATCGCAGATGCAGCTCAGTCGTACTACTGGCAGCTTGGTACAGGCGCTACGTGCGCCGCAAGTACGCGGGCAATGGGGCGAAATGCAGCTGCGCCGTACGGTCGAGATGGCGGGCATGATCAATTATTGTGATTTCGAAGAGCAGGCCTCGGTTGAAACCGACGATGGCCAGCGTCTGCGGCCCGATCTGTTAATTCGCCTGCCGAACGAGCGCGTGGTGGTGGTGGATTCTAAGGTGCCACTGGCTGCCTACCTCGATGCCCTGCAATCCGAGGATCCAGACGTGCAGAAGGAGCGGATGCAGGCGCACGCGCGTCATGTTCGGGATCATATCAAGGGGCTGTCGGCCAAGACCTACTGGGACAAATTCGACAATGCCCCAGAGTTCGTGGTGCTCTTTATCCCCAACGAAACGATTTTCAGTGCTGCCTTGGAGCAAGATCCACAGCTGATCGAGTTGGGCGTGCTCAATAAAGTGATCCTCGCCACGCCAACCACGCTGATCGCTCTGCTCAAGGCGATCGCGTATGGCTGGCAACAAGAAGCCATCGCCCGCGAGGCCAAAGAAATCGCGGCGCTGGGCAAAGAGCTCTATGATCGGATTGGTGTGGTCGCCGGGCACTTTGCCAAAGTCGGCAAGAGTCTCGGGCAGTCGGTCGAGCATTACAATAAAGCCGTCAGCTCCGTGGAGACACGTCTGCTCTCAACTGCGAAAAAATTTCAAGCGCTCGATAGTGCGTCGGCTGCTGAGCCTCCCGAAGTGAAGGTGATCGAGAAGATCCCGGCGTTGCCGAAGGCGGCGGAGTAAGCTTTGGGGCAGTGCCAATCTGGGAGCGCCAATCTCCGGATTGGCAGTTTGCTGCAGGGCGTGGGTTGGTTTGCGGTTCTAGTGATTGGAGCTATTGTTTACAGGATGAAGGCAAAGCGGCGGGGGATGCAGGATATCGGAGCCAGACGGGAGTCTGGCGATCCCGCTGGAGTTCGTGGGTGGCATACTCGTGGGTATTTGCCGCATTTCGACAGCCCAGATCATATTCAACATGTGACGGTGCATCTTGCTGATAGCTTGCCGAAATCGGCGATTGAACGTGTGGATCAGATGGTCGAGGCGATGCCTGATCGTGAACGGATAATCGAACGACGAAAGCGTTTACACGACTGGATCGATGCGGGACATGGCGCGTGCTACTTAGAAGACGCTAAGTGTGCAAAGGTGGTTCAGGGTGCCTTTTTGTATTTTAACGAAGAGCGTTATCATCTGTATGCGTGGGTGGTGATGCCGAATCATTTTCATGTTCTGTTTCAGCCAGTCAATGGTTGGTCGATGGCGAAAATCGTTGCTTCGTGGAAGCGATTTACGGCGACGGAGATCAAGAAAGTGCTACGAGCTAGGCAGGAGAGTGCCAGACAGGAGTCTGGCGCTCACGGGAGCGCCAATCTCCGTATTGGCATTTCAGAACCATTGTGGCCTCGGGAGTATTGGGATCGCTACATCCGTAATGAACAGCACCTTCGATCGACCATTGAATACATCCAACAAAATCCAGTGAAGGCGGGGCTTTGCGTGAATATTGCAGATTGGCAATGGAGCAGTGTGTCTGTTGCTTGACTTGAATCTGGGTGGTTCGGTTCTTTCGTAAGTGTCTGTTGGTGAGTTTGGTGGAGTGTTTTGTTTCTGATTGGGTTGATCTGTTTACGTGATAAGCATATTAGCAAAAAATGTTTATGGAATTGGGAAATGTAAGCATATGCGTTGACGTGTCGTTTGTGGCGACACATTGTCTGGATATGTCGATGGAATCTAATACTGTAAATGTATCCTGTAATCCACAGGCGCCTTTCAATGACCTGCCGCTTCTTCCGCCGAGGCAAGAGCTGGAGACTTCGCGTGTGTTGAAGCAGTGTATCCGCTCTCGCACAGTATTAGCAGAATTGGAGCAGGCGGGAGATTTTTTGCCAAACAAGGCTTTGTTGATCAATATCATGCCTCTATTGGAAGCGCGTGCTAGTTCGGAGATCGAAAACATTGTGACAACGACAGATCAATTGTTTCGTGGCTCTTTGCTGGAGCAAGCGACTGATTCTGCGACGAAGGAGGCTCTGAATTATCGTCAGTCTTTATATGAAGGATTTCAGGCGTTACAGTCGCGGCCGCTTTGCACCGCGCTTGCGGAGCGTGTTTGTTCTGTAATCAAGGCGAAGGAAATGTCAGTGCGTAAGTTGCCAGGCACGGCTCTCGGTAACGATATCACTGGGAAGGTCATCTACACTCCGCCGGTTGGGGAGCATGTGATTCGAGACAAGCTGGGCAACTGGGAGCGATTTATTAATATGCCGACAGAGTTGGATCCGTTGGTAGTGATGGCTGTGGCTCACTATCAGTTTGAAGCGATTCATCCATTTACCGATGGCAACGGTCGGACTGGGCGAGTGCTTAATCTGCTGTATTTGGTGCAGTCTGGCTTGCTTTCGTCGCCGATTCTTTATCACAGCCATGGCATTATAGGACGAAAGTCTGAGTATTATGAGAATCTGCGGAAGGTGACTTTCGAAAATGATTGGGAGTCATGGATTATCTACATCCTGGAAGTGGTAGAAGAATCCGCTCAATGGACTAACCACAAAATTCGTGCGATTCGCGAGTTGCGCAAACACACTAAGGCGCGCCTGAAGAATGAGCTACCGAAGATTTATTCGGCTGAACTCTTGGATGTGCTTTTTCATCAGCCTTACTGCCGAATCGCGGATGTCGTCAATGCAGGCATTGCCAAGCGTCAAGCTGCGGCAGGTTATTTAAAACAGTTAGTGGAGGTTGGGCTACTCGCAGAGGAGAAAGTCGGGAGAGAAAAACTCTTTATTCATAAACGGTATCTTCAGCTGCTGTTGAATGATAACAGCTAAGTGTATTATGGACGAACCAGATCCGATCGAATTTGAGATCAGCGACGAACTCGACCTGCATACCTTTCGCCCTGCGGAAGTGGGCGAGTTGGTGCCGGACTACATTGAGTTGTGCCTGGAGAAGGGCATTAC
>DOCS01000109.1:0-4098 GCA_003503355.1 Opitutia bacterium | reverse complement strand
GTTGCGCGGTTTGAATTGGCGGGCGGCAATGAAGGTGGCTGGGGTGCGACGATTGCTTGGTTGCAGGGCTGAATTGCGCGCCTGCTATTTTTTAATGCTAGCTAAGTCGCGCAATGATTGCCCTTCGGCGATGACATCTTCGATCACGGCTTTGCCGTTGAGAATGCGTACTGCTACCCAACAATCTTTGTTGCGAGCGGCCTCTCGTGCGCGGATTTCGGCGCGGGGTGCTTTGGCTTCATCCATATAGAAGCGAGTAAATGGGATGCGTATGCTCAGGCCTTGGTGTGCTGCTTGCCTTGTGCCATCCTCACGCTCTTCCCAGCGTTTTTCTGGGCCGAGTGCAGTTGTTCTGAGGAAGCTGCTAGTTTCAGTTGGTTTCTCGTGGGTCCAGGCAGTGAAGTGCGCAAAGCCTTCAGCGTCGGTGCCGAGTGTGGCATAGCCCGTGGCGTTGTAGGCGATTCCCTCGGTCTCCAATGCGGAGAGTGGTGCGTAATCTTCTTCGATGCGCAGCCAAACATAGCGCCCCTGGAACGGATCAACAGGGTCGATCGGTTCAGTCTTGAAACGAAACAGTTCGCCGTCGCGCAGGACACTTTCGCGCTGTTGAATCATGTGCAACGGAACGGCGATTTGTGCCGCCACTAAGATCGTGAAAAAGAAGACTCGCAGGTTCATGATGGGCTGCTCTCCAGTTGACGTTTTTTGCGAGCGATGATGAGGTTGGTGGCCAGGAAAAAGCTACCCATGAAAATGAAGGCCAATCCGCGCGTAAGGAAGCCGAATTCGCTATCGAAGAAGCGAGTAATCAATAACAGACTAAGCACAGCCATGCCGTAGTTGACTTGACGTAACTGTGCGGTTTTACACCCCTGCGCGAGGTGTGCTAGGCCAAGTGCGAGCACGAAGGCGTTAAACAGCAGTGCATTTATCCAGGCGCTCTCTCCGTAAGCAGCCAGTAGAAAGCCTGCGCAGACACACAGTGGGAAGGCGCAAAGCACGAGTGTCGGTAAGCAATCGCGGCGTAGTGTCTTAGCTGCCACAAATGCCCATGCCGTAGCGAGCCCGGCGGTCAATGCTGGGTCGATCCAGAGGCCGCTTTCTTGGTGGGTGAAATTGACGCGAGTGTAGCCCCAGCCGATGTCGTACCAGATCTCTTGCCAAGTGCAGATGTAAGCGAGCGCGGTCACGCCATTTAGGCCGATCGTTCGCAATGGATTGCTCCAGCCATATGCAGTCGGAAAGTGGCGCATTCCGAGCAGTCCAGCGAGACTCAGGAAGCTCGCATAGGCAATGATCCATAGTCCAGGTATGGTGCGCTCAAGCACCATGCCGAGTGCGATCGGCAGCATTAGCATTAAGCCCCAAAGAGCCAGCAAGCCACTTTGATAGTTCGTTCGTATCTGCTGTATAACGTATATTAGGGCTGGAATTAGCAGCAGCCAAAATCCGAGTGCCTGTCCGTATTGGTCTTGTGCGGCACCGCTCCAGCAGCAGATCAATACGATGTAGAATAAATAGGCTCCGTTAGAGGGGAGTAGAAAAATGAGCGGCATCAGCAGCAGCGCCCAAGTGAGCAAAAAGGCCGGCGTGTTGCTGGGGAGGTGGTACGTCTGACCGATGAGTGCAATGCAGGCGCCAACTGCGAGACTATGAAAGATGCCCGCAGACTCACGGAGGCTCGTGCCGCCACGCCGAATCGCGAGCGCGCTGAGTGCAGCGGCTAGCATCAGTGGGCAAAAGGAGAGTATGGCGCGTCCGCTGCGTGAGAGGTTCTCCCAGTTGTGGGCAAATAGCAGAATGATTCCCCCACCGATCAACAGGGCTCCGAGCACCCCCAAAGCAATCGTGGCCCAGTGTCCTCTGGTGGTGACTTTATTTAAGTAGTAGCGTTCGAGGCGGTTTCGCGATTCGGCTGTGAGGATGCCTTCATCTTCCAGGATTGGGAGTTCTTGGATAAGCCATTTTTGGTATTTTGCGGGGATTTTTCGCATAAAGGAGTCACTTTTATTTCTCATGTTATGCTTTTGCGTTCTGTAATTTTGGCAATGTTGAATTCTCTATTCTGTAGACTCGACTGCTTCTCCGCCGTGGATTTGAACCCTGCAGCTATAGTGTGGGAAACACACTTGCCAGTAGTGCAGAGTTGGGCCATTTTCGGAGCCTTTTCGCGTTGCCGGAATCCTCTGTGGGCTGGCATTCGCTACTATTTTTACTCAGCAATCGCATACATCAGATCTCATGATCTCTTCCATTCTAAAAAAGTTTTCCGGACGTCACTACAAAAAGTACCTCAAGCAGTGTCAACCGATCGTCGAACGTATTAATACGATTGAGCTTGAATATCAATCGCTTACGGAAGAGCAGTTGCGCGCTAAGACTGCTGAGTTCATGCAGCGCAATCAGAACGGCGAGTCGCTCGACGACTTGCTGCCGGAGGCCTTCGCTGCGGTCAAGAATGCGGCGCGGCGTATGTGCGGCAACGAGTACGATGTGTGCGACCACATGTTGCCGTGGAACATGGTGCATTACGATGTGCAGTTCATCGGTGGTATTTCCCTGCACGAGCACCACATTTCGGAGATGGCGACTGGTGAAGGTAAGACGCTGGTGTCGACTTGCCCGCTGTATCTGAATGCACTGACCGGACGCAATTGCCAGTTGGTGACGGTCAATGACTACCTTGCTCGCCGTGACTCGGAGTGGATGGGCCATCTGTACCGTATGTTGGGGCTGACCGTCGGCTGTATCCAGAATAGCATGGATCCGCAGGCGCGCCGCGAGATGTACAATTGTAATATCACTTACGGCACCGCATCGGAATTCGGTTTCGATTACCTGCGCGACAACGGCATGACCAGTCGCAAGGAAGATCAGGTGCAGCGTGATCACTATTTCTGTATCATTGACGAAGTAGACTCGATTCTAGTCGATGAAGCGCGTACGCCGTTGATCATTTCCGGCCCGATGCAGGATGACAATCCGTTGCCCTTTAAGGAAATTAAACCAATTATTCAAAACTTGGTTTCCAAGCAGCAGGGGTATTGCAATGCCCTGGTTGCCGAGGCGAAGTCGATGTTGGAGGGCGAGAACGCTGATGAAGACGCCAAGCATACGGCGATTTCTAAGCTGTATCAGGTCAAACTGGGGATGCCGAAGAACAAGCAGTTTCACCGCCTCAATGAGGTGCCGGTGATTCGCCGCGCGGTCGACAAGTACGACCTCGAAATGAATAGCGATTTCAATAAGAAAGAACGCTATGCGCTAAAGGAAGAGCTGTTCTATGTGATCGACGAGAAGCAGCAGCAAGCAGATCTCACCGAAAAGGGACGTGTGCTAATGAGCCCCAACGATCCCGATGCGTTCATGCTGCCGGATCTGCCGACGCAGTTCATTGATATCGATAAGCTCGAGGATCTTTCCATGGAGGCCAAACAAGCCGCCAAGCAGCAGGCGGAGACTGTTTTTCAGCAGACCAGCGAGCGTATTCACTGCATCAGTCAGTTGTTGCGTGCATACAGTCTGTATGAGCGCGACAAGGAGTACGTGGTGCAAGAGGGCAAGGTCAACATCGTCGACCAAAACACTGGGCGCGTGATGCCCGGTCGCCGCTGGTCCGACGGCTTACACCAGGCGGTGGAGTCGAAGGAAAATTGCACCATTGAGAAGGAGACTAAGACCTATGCAACGGTGACGATTCAGAATTACTTCCGCATGTACGACAAGTTGTCGGGCATGACCGGTACTGCTGAAACCGAAGCCTCCGAGTTTCACGAGATTTACGGCCTCAAGGTGATGGTGATTCCGACCAACAAGCCGTGCCTGCGTGTGGATAAGAACGACGTCATCTTTAAGACGCGTCGCGAGAAATTTGCCGCCGTGATTCAAGAGATCGAAGCGGCGCACAAACAAGGCCAGCCGGTACTGGTGGGTACTGCATCGGTTGAAGCGTCGGAAGTGTTGAGCCGCATGTTAAAGCGCGCAAACATTGTGCACAGTGTATTGAATGCCAAGTTTCACGAACAGGAAGCGGAGATTGTGGCCAATGCCGGTCGCCAAGGCGGCGTCACCATCGCGACCAATATGGCCGGTCGCGGT
>DOCS01000167.1:2205-4865 GCA_003503355.1 Opitutia bacterium | reverse complement strand
AGAGTCCGACCGTGCGTTCGAACAAGGCGATCAGTTGGCCGACTGCTTCGGGGGTGACTTCGTTGATAGTGATCGTGATCGACTGCCGGCCGTTGTCGTATAGCGCATCGCGGGTGCCGAGGAAGAAGCCTTGTAGGAAGTCGCCGGTGGTGGTGCCGTCTTCAACTTCGATTGAGTGGCCTTCGCGATCCTTAAGGACTTCGATGAAGGTGGCGAAGAAGTTATGCACGCCTTCGCGAAGTTGTTGCACATAGGCGTGTTGGTCGGTCGAGCCCTTGTTGCCGTAAACGGTGATGCCCTGGTGGACGACGTTGCCATCGAGGTCTTTTTCCTTGCCGAGCGACTCCATCACGAGTTGCTGCAGGTACTTGGAAAAGAGCATCAGGCGATCCTTATAAGGAAGGACGACCATATCCTTAGCGCCCTTGCCGTCGGTGGCGAAATACCACATCAGCGCCAGCAGGGCTGCTGGGTTCTGGGCGGTCTCTGTATTACGGGTGGCCGCATCCATGGCTGCCGCGCCAGCCAACATGCGATCGATGTCGAGTCCTTGGATCGCAGCGGGGAACAGTCCCACGGCGGCAAGTTCGGAGGTGCGGCCGCCGACCCAGTCCCACATAGGCAGGAAGTCGAGCCAGTTGTTTTCTTGCGCGTAGTTGTCGAGCTTGCTGCCTGCGCCGGTGATGGCGATGGCGTGTTGCGCAAAGCTGAGGCCGGCTGCTTTGTAGGCGGTCTCAGCCTCGAGCATGCCGTTGCGTGTCTCGGATGTGCCGCCGGATTTGGAAATCACGACCGAGAGGGTTTCGCCGAGCTGACCGTCCAGTGCATCCAGTGTGCGGTCGAGGCCGTCGGGGTCGGTGTTGTCAAAGAAGAACAGCTTGATCTTGTCTGTTTTNNAGGGCGTCCGCGACAAACTGTGGGCCGAGAGCGGAACCGCCAATGCCGATGACGAGCAAGTTTTTAAATGCGCCCCCCGCACCCTTGACCACGCCGTTGTGGACATTCGAAGCAATCAGCTTGATCTTGCCCAAGCAGGCTTCGATTTCGGCGCCGATTTCAGCATTCGGGGCCAGCTTCGCGTTGCGCAGCCAGTAATGGCCGACCATGCGTCCTTCGTCGGGATTGGCGATCGCGCCCGCTTCCAGTGCCTGCATTGCTGTGAAAGCAGATTGCATCTTCGGCTCCATTTCAGCCAGGAAGCCGTCACCGAAGTCGATGCGGCTGATGTCGATGGCGAAATCGAGCTCGTTAATGTTGAGGTAGTTTTGTTTGAAGCGTGTCCAGGACATGGTTTTGGGGGTGATTAGCAGTTAGTATTTGTCGAACGTTATTAGAATTGAGGCATGTGCCAAGCCTAGAGCTACTGATGGAAGCGGCAGAGACCGTTTTTCATCTGATGGAGTTTAAACGGTATTTTCTTTATGCCAAGTTTCTAGGGGAGCTGCTTGGTGTTTGCAATCAGTTGGCAAACACCAAGCAGCAACGCGCCGAAGAGACTGAGCACTGGTGCGATTTTCTCATCAGTTTGTTCGGGAGAATGCCAAATGGCAGGCTTAGAGGTTTTTATCGGTCACGGCACCTTCGGAGGCAGTCGCAACGGTGGCGGCGTATTTGCCGAGCACGCCGCGCTTGGAGCCGGCGCCGGTTGGTTTGAAGGCTGCCATGCGCGCGTCGTATTCGGCGTCGTCGATCAGCAGGCTGATGGTGTTTTTAACCGCATCGATCTCGATCAGGTCGCCGCTGTTGACGATGCCGATCGGGCCGCCCTTGGCTGCTTCTGGGGTGATGTGGCCGACGTCGAATCCATGGCTGCCGCCGGAGAAGCGTCCATCAGTAATCAGGGCAACCTCTTGGATCAAGCCGCGGCCAGCGACTGCGCTAGTGGGGGACAGCATTTCGCGCATGCCTGGGCCGCCGACAGGACCTTCGTTGCGGATGACGACCACGTCGCCAGAGACGACATTGCCGCGCAGGATGCCGACCAGCGCTTCTTCTTCGCACTCGTAAACTTTGGCAGTTCCCTTGAAGTAAAGACCCTCCTTGCCGGTGATCTTACCGACTGCGCCTTCGGGGGCGAGATTGCCGCGCAGGATGCGTAGGTGTGCCGTCTCTTTAATTGGCTGATCCCACGGGCGGATAATGTCCTGCTCGTCGGGATACGATGGGTAAGGTTTTTCGTTTTGAAGTGATTCGGCCAGCGTTTCGCCAGTGACCGTGAGGCAGTCGCCATGCAGGAGGCCGCGGTCGAGTAGGATTTTCATCATCGGGCGGATGCCGCCAACGCGGATGAGGTGGCTCATGTTGTATTTGCCGAAAGGCTTCACATCTGCAAGCAGCGGAATGCGCTCGCCGATTTCCTTGAAGTCGTCGATCGAGAGGTCAACGTCAGCGGAGTACGCGATGGCGAGCAGGTGTAGGATCAGGTTGGTCGATCCGCCCAGTGCTAGGCAGGTGGTAATCGCATTTTCAAACGCCTTGCGGGTCATGATGTCGCGCGGCTTGATGTCGAGCTCGAGGAGTTTGAGCACCGCCGCACCGGCGTTTTCACAATCCTTGCGCTTGGCTTCGCCGATTGCGACTTGCGCGCTGCTGCCGGGGAGGCTCATGCCGAGTGCTTCAATCGCACTGGCCATGGTGTTGGCGGTGTACATGCCGCCGCA
>DOCS01000167.1:1900-2166 GCA_003503355.1 Opitutia bacterium | reverse complement strand
TTGGCGTGTTTGCCGACCGCTTCAAACACGGAAACGATGTCCATCGGGTTGCACTCTTCTTTTTTGTCCTTGGGAGTGAAACCAGGGAGGATGGTGCCGCCATAAACGAAGACTGCTGGGCGGTTGAGGCGCGCGAGGGCGATCATGCAGCCGGGCATGTTTTTATCGCAGCCACCGATCGCGACCAGGCCGTCGAAGCCTTCTGCGGCGACCACTGTTTCGATTGAGTCTGCAATGACATCGCGCGAAACGAGGCTGTAGCGCAT
>DOCS01000167.1:0-1816 GCA_003503355.1 Opitutia bacterium | reverse complement strand
GTCGCTGGGGGAACTGGCGACGCCGATTTGCGGCTTCTTGAAATCTTCATCCTCGAAGCCCACAGCGCGAAGCATAGAGCGAGCGGGTGCGCGGTCGTTGCCGTCGACGACGATAGAGGAGTGCGGGCGTGTGTTGTTGGTAGCCATTGGATGTGTAGGATCGATTAAATAGTCGGATGATGTGTTTCTCGTTGCAGAAAAGCGTAGATTTCAATCAATAGCGGCAACCTCGACAATCCCCTTTTTACTCTTCAAGACTTTAATTCTGCATTTAACGGCCAGCTCTATTCATGGAATTTGATCTCAAAAAGACGCTCGAAGCGCTGCTGCTCTCCACGGCGGAGCCGATTAGCTTGAAGGATTTGGGCAAGGTTTTTAAGCGCTATCACTTGGAAATGGTGGAAGCGGCCGAGACGGAAAAGGATGCCATTGAGGGGGTTCCCAGCTTAGTGACCCAGGCCATGATACGGGATGCGATGGTACAGTTGATGGATGCCGCCGAGGTTGAGGACAAAGCCTACCGTCTGATTGAAGGGCCGAACGGGTATCAGATTGTGAGTGCGCCGCAGTTCGCCGAGTTTGTCCGCCTGCTGCGCGGAGCGCCGCGTCCGATGAAGCTCAGCTCCGCTGCGCTGGAGACGCTGTCGATCATCGCCTACCGCCAGCCAGTCACGCGTGCCGAGATGGAAGCGATCCGTGGCGTGTCGGTCGATGGTCCGTTGCATCGTCTGATTGAGATGGAGCTGGTGCATGTCACTGGCCGCGCGGAACTTCCGGGGCGACCGCTGCAATACGGTACCACGGCGCAGTTTTTGGAATTTACCGGCATCAAGGAGCTCGGCGAGCTGCCTGCCTCGGATGTATTGAGCAACCATCAGATTGACGATTGGATGCGCCGCAGCGAAGAGCCGGAAGAAGTGATTACCGATGCGGATGTGGGGCTCCCGAAAGAGCGAAATTCCGACGAATTGCCACTCGATGAAAAATTTGTCGAGATGGATTGGCAAAAAGAGAATGCCGAGAGCGATGCCGCTCCTGAAGCCGCCACAGAGAGGGATGTACCAAATGTCTGAAGATATAAACGCCAAATTACAGCGCAACCGCGATGCGATTGACACGATTGACAAACAGGTCGTTCAGCGACTCAACCAACGCGTGTTGCACGACGGTGGAGCGGATGAGGCGCAGGTGCTTGCCAAAGTTGCGGCGTTCAACCCCGGACCGCTGTCGGATGCTACCTTGCAGGCGATCTATCGTGCCTTGATGCTGGCCGGGCTCGACCCCGCGGCACAGGCGACCGATCCTGCCGTCACTGACGAAATCGATCGCAGCATTGTGCAACTGTTGAGTCAGCGTGTGCTGCACGCTGCCGAGATCGGCAAAATCAAGCATGCCAACGGCGCTGATTACTACGATCCGACTCGGGAAGCGCAGGTCATGGCCAAAATCGCCGCACTCAACCCCGGTCCGATTACCAACGGTACACTGCAATCGGTTTATCGCGAAGTGATTTCCGGCTCGATCGCTCTGGAGAAGAAGTTGGTCATTGGCTACCTAGGGCCTGAAGCCACCTACACCCATCAAGCAGCGATCCGCAATTTCGGAGTCAGTCTCGATTATCGCGCGATTAAGACCATTCCTGATGTCTTCTCAGAGGTCGAAAGCGGCCGAGCGGATTACGGCGTGGTGCCGATTGAAAACTCTACGGAAGGTGCGGTCTTTCACTCGATGGATATGTTGGTGGAGTCGAATCTGCATATTTGTTCGCAAGTTTACCTGCCGATTGAGCATTGCCTGATCTCGCAGTCGCCGCTGG
>DOCS01000039.1:974-12862 GCA_003503355.1 Opitutia bacterium | reverse complement strand
AAATAGGCCAACAAGGCGTTCAACTCGCCTTGAAATACCACGCCACCTTCAAACACCACGGTGATCCAATCGAAGCAATTCAGCTTCGCCAAATTATGAATAATACATAAAAACGTCTTTTCCCGCTCATCGCGCAAGCGCTGCAACATCGCCAGAATTTGGTCCTCCGAGCGCGGATCCAAGCCGCTGGTCACCTCATCACACACCAAGCATTGTGGATCGCCGACCAACTCCAAGCCCAAACCGAGGCGGCGCAATTGTCCGCCACTCAAACTGCCGACGCGTTTATCGCGGTGCACCTGCAAGCCGATACGATCCAGAATCTCCTCCAAGCGGGACTGCTTCACCGCCGCATCGACCACGCATAAATCGAGTGCATAGCGCAACGCCTCATCCACACTCAGGCGTTCCTGAGCAATGCTGAACTGCGGCACAAAAGCCAATTTGCCGCGCAATGCCTCGCTGTTAGGCACCGCCTCCCCAGCGATAAACACATCGCCGCTGCGCGACGACAACCCGAGCATCGCACGCACCAGCGTCGTCTTGCCGCAACCCGAGGGCCCAATCACCGCATTAAGCGCCTGCGGCTTAAAACGCGCGTTCGCACGATCCAAGATTCGTGTGCCGCCGGGAGTCAGTTCAACAGAAAGGTCGCTACAGGATAACATAAGAAAGAAGGGGCACTATGCGGCGGCGCGTCCACCGCATCAACCCCGTATAACGACAGTGAAATAAAATTTACACCCGATGGAAAGATCCGCAGGTTCTTGCTTATGATCATTACCCCAAAACTCCTCATCGCCACCCTACTCTGTGGCTGCCTCAGCTCACTCGCTGCGGTCACGGTGCACCCCAACAACATTGCCAACAACGCCCTATTCGGCATCACCTTCGCCAGCGAAAGCAAAGCATATTACGGCAAAGAAGACGCCATTCATTCAATTTCGAAACAGGAATACATTACATCCGGCTTTCGCGTCGTGGAAATCAACATCTTAACTAGCGGTCGTGGACTGCTGCGTATTTACCACAGCCGCACCCTCGGAGCCGGCGAACTTCAAGCTGCGATGATGGATGGCGCATCCGCCGCGGGGATGCCATCGACAAGACAGCGCAGCCCCATGCCAGCCGGCATTCAAGCACTCGCGGACCGCGCCAACGGCATAGCAGGGGCGGTAACCAGCGATACCGTGATGAAGGAATACCCGATCGCCACCCACGCAGGCACCATCGAATATCGCGTCCAAACACGCCGCGAACTGCTCGAGCTCTTTGATCAGCTACAAAAACACTGGCTCAAAGAACCGACGGAGGTCGAAGGCGCGCCAACCGTCAACGAAGACGGCTACACCAGCCAGCCGATGGCGCCCCGCAGCCTCGGCGGCACGCGCTTTATAGTAGAATAAAGCGCGCCGGATCCTCAAACTCCCACTGAAGGGCACTGCTCCGCCAGTGCCACTGGCAGCGTTTACAAGCGATACTGACCAATAGTTGGGCTCAACAACTGCACGGTCATAACGGCTTCGCCGTCGTGCGACAGGCCCGATCGAAGCTTGATCCTCACTAATCGATCAATGCCACGCAGCCGTAGCGACTGAGTTTACCCCAGGACCACTCTGCCCATCGGGTACTGGCACCACCACGATCGCGGGATCAACCCGCTCGCTACAAGAAATCCCCAGCCGACGCTCACGCATCGGCTTCTGCCAGTGCCTGGATGGCGCGTAAATCAAGTTTGCCGCTGGCGAGGGTCGGAATGTACTCGACCCGCTTGATTAGTTTGGGAACCCAGAGGTTGGAATAACCCGCCGCTGAGAGTTTCGCGCGCACATCGGACAGCTCGAAATCGAGTACGGTCAAGAGCACTAGAGCCTCACCTTTGGCGTCATCGGGACGGCCGGCAATCGCCAACATCGGCACATCGGAATCGAGTAAATCATAGGCGTGGACCAAGGTCTGCTCGACGGTGCCATGTGGCACCATTTCGCCGCCGATCTTGGAGAAGCGCGACAGGCGCCCTTCGATAAACAAATAACCTTCCTCGTCGAAGCGCGCGAGGTCGCCGGTAATAAACCAATCGCCGTCTTTCACTTCCGCGCTGCGTTCGGGATCGTTCAAATAACCAGCGAAAATATTCGGCCCTTTGAGCAGCAACAGGCCGACCTCGGCGAGCGGCAGCGGCTCCATCGTCTCTGGGTGGACAATACGCGCGGCCTGCCCGGGCAGCAGGCGCCCGACCGAGCCCAGCTTGGCACCATCGGATTCACTGTCGGGATAATCAAAGCCCTGCGGCGTGCGCGGCAAATTAATGCTCACCACCGGCGAGGTTTCAGTGAGGCCATAGCCTTCGAAATACAAACTGCCAAAAGTGGTTTGCCATAAATCCGCAAACCCCGCGGGGGTCTTCTCCGCGCCGGCAATTGCATATTTCAAGCTCTTCAACTTTTCCGCAGCGACGTGCTTAATGTACGGCTTAAAAAAGGTCGGCGTGCCGATTAAAATTGTCGCCCCTTCCGCCTCAACCGCCTCAGCGACTTTCTTGAACTCCAACGGCGAAGGCACGGTCACCACCGGGCAACCGCGCAGCATAGGGTACCACAGCGTAACGGTACAGCCGAAGCTGTGAAAAATCGGCAAATTCGCGATCACTTTCTCGTCGGTCGGCAACAACTGCGACGCGTCAATCTGCAAACAATTGCCCAAAATATTGCGATGGCTGAGCACCACCCCTTTGGGCTCGCCAGAGCTGCCACTGGTAAAAAGCAAGCAGGCCTCGGCATCGCCGCCCACCGACGGCACCTTCAATCGCTTGGCCAGCCATTTGGCCGGCACGGTGCGAATCGCCGCCATCAAGGCGAGCGTCTTCGCTTTCGGCAACGCCTGCAGCTCGTCCACCACATCGATCACGCCAGATTGCGGCCACGGGAATTCCGTCAACTTCATCTGCACGCGCTGCGTACTTAAAATACAGTCTACCTCCGCCCGTCGCAGACAGGCTTCCGAGCTCGCGCGCCCCAGCGTGAAATTCAAGTTCACCGGCACCTTGCCGGCTAGCACCACTGCCAGATTGGCAATAAAACCTCCAATCCCTGGCGGAAACAAAATGCCGACACGCTCTTTCGAAGTCCACTCGAGTAGACGCCGCGACAGCACCCACGAGACCGCCAGCAGAAAACCGGACTTCATCTCACGACGCTGCACGGTGCGATCAACGATCAGCACACGATTGGGATGCTTCGCCAAGGCGACAAAGCTCTCCCACGCCAAATGGCTGTTCAACTCAGGGCGAGACTGAAATTCACGCTCGCCCGTATCCAATAGCGTTGAATCGCTCATCGTTGCATTCACCCGATCGCCCCAAGGAGCACGCGCACCGCTTAGTCGCCCTCGACCTCCTCGGCCTCTTCCAATGCTTTCTCAGCCTGACGCACCTCAAGCACCGCTTCCAGTAGCGCTTGTTTCATTTCCTCGAAACCCACGTCCGAGACACAGGAAATCGCAAACACCTTGCCCTTAAATTTCTGCTGAAACACCTTCAAATGCTCAGGCGCGTTCGGCTCATCCATTTTGTTAGCCACCACTAGCTCTGGTTTTTTAACCAGCCCTGGCAAATACAGCTTCAACTCATTGACCAACACGCGAAAGTCAGCGATCGGCTCTCGTCCATCGGTCCCCTCCATATCCAGCATAATCATCAGCACCTTACAGCGCTCGACGTGCTTGAGGAAACGATGCCCGAGGCCACGATTCTCACTCGCGCCTTCAATCAATCCCGGGATATCGGCCACCGTGATACGCTCATACAGCTCTGGATATTCCAGCACACCGACGGTCGGAAACATCGTGGTGAATGGATAAGCGCCCGTTTTAGGGTGCGCTTTGGTGACCATATTCAAAAAGGTCGACTTGCCGGCATTGGGAAACCCGATCAATCCGACATCGGCGATGGTCTTCACTACCAAGCGATATTCACCCTCTTCACCCGGCTTGCCTAGAGTGAACTGACGCGGCGCCTGATTGACCGAAGACTTAAACGTCTCATTGCCCTTACCTCCAAAACCGCCCTCGAGCAGGCAGATCTTTTGCTCATGCTCCATCACTTCAGCGACGATCTCTCCAGTGTCACGGTCGAGAATGACTGTCCCAACCGGAAGTTTCATTACGATGTCGGCACCATTCGCACCGTGTTGATCCGCACCGCGACCTGGCTCGCCATTCTTGGCCTTCCAACCCGGCTTGTAGTGATAATCGGTTAGGTCAGCCACATTGGTATCGCCAATGACATAGACCGCGCCGCCGCGCCCACCGTTCCCGCCATCGGGTCCACCTTTCGGCTCATATTTGCCGCGCCGAAAACTAAAGCAGCCGTCGCCACCATTACCTGCCTTGAAATTGACCTTTACCTCATCGTAAAACATGCACCGTTGTCATCCGTCTGACACTGCATTGCAACCTCATTTCGTCACCACCACAATGATCACGCGCCGACGCGGTCACAACGGCTCTCGCTGGCGGCCTAAAAAAACGTCGCACGGCTACAATCAGGGTGACTCCGCCGAGGCTTGACCCGCTCTACTTCAATGCTTCAGTACTACCATGCCATCCCCTGAAACAGTCGCCGTCATCGATGTCGGCAGTAATTCAATAAAACTCCTAGTCGCCCGCAAAGGAGGCACCGCAGGGAGCATTGAGTCCTTATTTGCCGAAACAATCGAGACGCGCATCAGCGCCGGCATCAGTCGCGAACTGCCGAGTTTATCCGAACACGCGATGCAGGCAGGCTGCGCAACCATCTCCAAACTACTGCGCCTCGCCCAAGGCTACCACCCACAGGAGATCCGAATCGTTGCGACCAGTGCCGTGCGCGACGCCGTGAACGGCATGGACTTCACCTCACGGGTCAACGACGCCACCGGCATCGAGATTGAGGTATTGAGCGGCACCGAAGAAGCCACCCACATCGGGCGGGGGCTGGCCTGCGACCCGCAAATCGCGGGGGTCAGCCGTTTTATTCAAATGGATCTGGGCGGCGGCAGCCTGGAGCTCATTCGTTTTAACGACGGGGGCATCGAGCAAGCGATTTCGCTGCAACTCGGTGCCGTGCGACTGACCGAACGTTTTATCGATAACCGCGACCTTCCGACCACCGAGGCGCAGGCCGCTAATATCCAGCGATATGTACAAGCAGCGCTCCAACAAAGCGGTTTCACCTTTGCCCCGACGACGGATGCGTTCATCGTGACCGGCGGTGCCTTTACCGTGACACGTGCCATCCTCGCAGCCCGTGAAAATCAAACAATCGAACAACGCTCGCCGGTTTTACTGCGCAGCGAGCTGTCAGAATTAAAATCCGAACTGACGGCGCTGCCGCTGCACGAGCGCATGACCACTCCTCACTTGCCCGCCTCCCGTGCGGATATCGTGCCGACCGCTCTCATTACGATTGAAGCGGTGCTGCAACTGGCAGAGCGCCAGGCGGTCACGCACTCCTTCTATAACTTACGCTATGGCATTGCAGCGGAACAATTAAAAATCGCCAATAGCTGACGCGCAGCATCTGAACCACAGCCTCGAAACCGCTGAAACAGCGGCTCACGTCGATCACACCGTCAGGCGGTCAATCATTGCCTTGAAATCGGCTGGCAGCGGCGCTTCAAAACACATCTCCTCGTCACGCTCGGGGTGCGACACGTGCAGCTCGGTGGAATGCAGCATCACGCGCGGCACATCAATCCCCCTCAAGCGACTCGGCTTGTAGCCGTATGTAGTATCGCCTAACAAAGGATGATTCATGCCGCTGAGATGCACTCGGATCTGATGCGTGCGCCCGGTATGAATCACACAGCTGACCAACGAAGCCACACCGCCGAAGCTGTGCTCGACCGACCAATCCGTCTTCGCTTCTTTGCCCATTGCCGAGATCGCCATGCGTGTGCGCACGATACGGTGGCGGGAGATTGGCCCATCGCAGGTACCCGCAGTCTTACGCGGAGTGCCGAGCACCAGTGCGCGGTAACGCTTATAAGTTTCACGGGCGCTAAACGACGCCACCAGCTTGTGATGCGCGCGGTCCGTCTTGGCAGCAACAATGAGACCGGTCGTCTCTTTGTCCAAACGATGCACAATGCCTGGACGATCCGGCGCACCGATACTACTCAACTTGCCATTGGTATGATGGAGCAGCGCATGCACCAAGGTGTCCTCCCCCGTGCCGCTGCCAGGGTGCGTCACCATGCCCACCGGCTTGTCGACCACCACAATCGACTCGTCTTCGTAAATAATACTGAGAGGAATATCCACCGCCTTCGCGCCCTCCCTCAATACAAGCTCTTCAAGCACTGCGCGCAAAACACCTGGCTGCGTTACCTTGAAACGCTTGTCGATAATCGAACCGTCGAAAGTCACCTGCCCGGCATCAAAGGCCTTTTGCAAGCGCACGCGGCTGATATCGTCGAATTCAGAGGCAAAAATCTTATCAGCCCTGCCGGCCTTCAGGCCTGCGGGAACGGTGAATTCAATGGTACGCGTAGTCATGATGGGACAGGTTTCGTGCGGTCTGGCAGTCTTTAGTAATCTGCGCCTTGAGCGCATCGACTGAAGCAAACTTCTGCTCCGGCCGTATAAATCGGAGCCATTCGACCTCGATCGCATCGCCACGATCCAAATCGGTGGGATTCAATGCGTGCACCTCTAGCGCAGGCGCCTGATCGGCCTGTGCCACGGTCGGCTTAATGCCATAATTCGCCACCCCGATTTCCCAGGGATCGCCGAGGCTGGGCCGAAAACGAACCAAATACACACCAAAGCACGGACGGCATTCCGGATCCCAAGCGACATTCAAAGTCGGAAATCCGATTTGGCGCCCGAGCTGAGCGCCGCCCACCACAGCGCTTTTACAAAAATAATGATAGCCGAACAAATTATTCGTCTCTTCGATCCGCCCCGCCTGCAATGCCTCGCGAATACGTGTACTGCTAATCGCCTCTCCATTGTATTTGATACGAGCCACACTGAATACGTCGAGACCCAGCGCGCGACCGGAATCAATCAGCGTCGCCACACTGCCGGCACGCTGCTTTCCAAAGCGAAAGTTCTCACCGACATAAATCGATTTCAGAGTGGGCAGCTCGGCCTTCAAATTGGCCAGAAAGTCCTCGGCTGGAATCGATGCAAATGCACGATCAAAGTGTTTGCGAATCACCACATCCACTCCCACGGAGTGGAGCATCGTAGCTTTCTCCGTGATCGGCATCATCAGCTGTGTCGGCTGCTGCGGGCGAAACAGACGGCTGGGGTGCGGGTCAAAAGTTAACACGCCACTGATCCCGCCGGCACCCTGCGCGGATAACACTGCCGATTCAATCACCGCCTTGTGTCCGAGATGCACACCATCAAAGACACCAATCGCCAGATGCAACTCACCGTCGAGGCCGGTCAGTTGGTCGAAGCGTTCCACATGGGCGGGGAGTTGCATAAAATTAAGAAAGTAGGCGAAGCGGCACTCGGGTAACCACGCCAGCTAGGACAGGAACGCCCTTGTTATGAATTTAGAAAACGCTTAATAGCTGCCAGCCACATCACAGCGCGTGAGTCGGAACGGCTTGATTCACGGGAATCAATTTACTCCGCAGGATAGAGGGCGCCATATTTTCAATCTCCTCCAACGTATCCGCATTCTCGAGACGGAACTGCCCGACTGCCGTGCGACGCAACTCACACAAGTGCCCGCCACAACCAAGGCGATCGCCGAGATCATGCGCAATCGTGCGAATGTAAGCCCCCTTACTGCTGCCGACCACAAAGGAAACCTTCGGCAGATCGAAATTCGTCATGTCAAAACGACTGACACGGATCACACGCGGCTCGCGCTCGATCGTCTTCCCTTGGCGGGCGAGCTTGTACAGCTTCTGGCCATTGACCTTCTTGGCTGAATACATCGGCGGAATCTGGTACTGATCGCCCATGAAAGTCTCCATTTGCTTCAACACATCCGCTTTGGTCAATTCAGGCACGGGCGTCGTCGCCACCACTTCGCCATCGGCATCCTGCGAATCCGTCACCTCACCGAGCTTCACGGTGCCGGTGTATTCCTTATCCATGCTCATCAAATATTGAGAGACCTTAGTCGCCTTCCCCACCAGAATCAGCAGCAAGCCGGTTGCCATCGGATCGAGCGTGCCGGCATGGCCGATCTTTTTGATACGAAACACGCGACGCATACGCGCAACAATATCGTGCGAGGTCATGCCCTGCGGCTTATCAACAAGCAGCACGCCTACTGGATCATCATTGGTTGACTGTGACATAATAAAAAATTCGTTGGTTTAAAATGGATGAAAGCGGTCAGGAGAGACACGCCCGCCTTGCATACTCGACATAGAATGCGGCGATGCCGGGCAAGTCGCCCGCGATTCAGATTGTTTAAGCGGGCTGGCCGAGGGATGCGAGGTGCTTACTGAGGGCCTGCATTAATTGAGGATAAAATTCCTCGATGGAACTGTTCTCGACATTCAGACCTGCGGCGCAGGCATGCCCACCACCGTTGAAGAGCTTGGCAACCTGATCGACACGGTAGAAAGAATTCTTTGCACGGAGACTGCCTTTCAGCGCACCGTCGCGGTTTTCAATCAGCACGCCGATATCCACTCCGGCAATCGATCGCGCATAATCGACCAACCCTTCGGAATCATCAATGGTCGCGCCCGTTGCGTCGTACACACCGTTCTCAATCAAACCGACACATACCCGACCATCAAATTCCATTGTCAGAGAATTCAAAAAGTACTGCAGCAATTTAATTTTCGCAAAACTCTCGCACTCGTACAACTCATGAGCCGCCGCCGCCGGTCGCGCCCCATGCTCGCACAGTCGACGCGCGATCTCGAAGGTTTCAGGCGAGGTCGAAGGGAAACGGAATTGACCGGTATCGGTCGCAATCCCGACATACAAAGCTTGCGCAGTAATCGCATCGATCTCGTAGCCCAAATCCATGTAGAAGCCGGCAAGGATCTCGGCGGTCGCCGATGCCGTTGCGATGATCACATTCTGCTGCCCATATTCCTTATTGGACAGATGATGGTCCACGTTCAGGGCAACTTCTGGGAACAACTCAACTAGGCGGTCGCCAATGCGCTTTTTGTCCGCGCAATCCACAGTGACCGCAACATGTCCGTCCGGCTGAAAGTCTTCGGCCAAAATCAAAGGCGTATCGCCCACGAATGCCTTCAAGTTAGCCGGCACTTCGTCGCGATTGATACCGATCGCATCGACACCATGCTGCCTCAAGACACGAGCGAGCGCGACAATCGAACCAATGCAATCGCCGTCAGGACGCAGGTGGCCGATCACGGCTACTTTTTTGCCCTTCAGCTGCTCCACACTGGCAGCAAACTGCTGACTCTGTTCAGGGAAAAATGCTGTCTTAGTCATTCTTTTTATCCAGTTCGTCTAATAAATCCAATATCTCGGCACCTCTCTGCATCGACGGATCATAGAAAAATGCAAAGCGAGGAAAATATTTCAGCGTCACACGCTGCATCACGCGTTGGCGCAGTTCTTTGCCGATACGTTTAAAGAAAGCCTGCGAGTCAGCAATCTCACGCGCTTCACCGATCACCGAATAGTAAATTCGGCACTGGCGCAGATCCGGCGAGGTGTCGACATCACTGATGGTAATTTTGACTGATTGCTCGCCACCATAATAGCGGCGCATCTGCTCACTGATTTCGCGCTGCAGGAGCTCGTTAACTCGGGAAATACGTTTTGACATAACTTAAAGGGATGGGACCTATTCAAAAAAAAGACGGAGGCGTGCCGCAACACACCCCCGTCGTAAAACTTATCGAAGTGTAGGGCGGATCTCTTCGACTTCGAAGCATTCGATCACATCGCCTTCTTGATAGTCGTCGTAACCATCGACATTGATACCACATTCGTAACCGGCGCGCACTTCCTTCACATCGTCCTTGAAACGCTTGAGCGTATCGATGGAACTCTCGTGAATGACTACGCCATTACGTACGAGGCGGGCCTTACGCTTACGATTGATCGTACCTTCGGTGACCATGCAACCAGCAACATTGCGATTCTTGCCCATGCTGAAGACTTGGCGCACCTCGGCGGCACCGAGCTTCTTGTCTCTCAATTCCGGCTCGAGCAACTCAGCCATCGCTCCTTCAACTTGGTCCAAGAGTTCGTAAATGATGTCATGCTGGATGATGCGTACATCGTGATGCTTGGCGAGACTTTGCACCCCATTGTCGAGGCGAACGTTGAATCCGACGACCGTGACATCAGCTTCACCAGCGCTTGCCAGTGCAATATCATTTTTACTGATATGACCGACGCCATTACTGATAATGCGAACATCAACCTGATCACTCACAATTTGTTGTATACTGTTGACCAATGCCTCGGTCGAACCATGCACATCGGATTTAACAATCACACTGAGGCACTTCTTCTTTTGCTTCTCAATCGCAGCAAACAAATCTTCAATCGTCACCCCACCCTCCTGCTTGGCAGATTGTGCTGGAGCGATATTTTCTTCGCGTTTGCGTTCAGTCATTGCCTCCGCAGCTGCGCGCTTGGCAGTCTTTTCATTCTTTTCAGAAGCAAAGGACTTACCCGCAGATGGAACTTCTGACCAGCCGACCACTTTAACTGGAGTCGATGGCGGCGCGACTTTCAACTGCTGGCCATTCTCATCCACCATGGACTTCACCTTACAATAGGCTTCACCACAGAGCAGCGTATCGCCCTTTTTGAGCGTGCCCCGCTCAACAATCACCGATGCAGTCGGACCACGGCCCTCCTCCATTTGTGCTTCGACAATGGTGCCCGATGCCGGACAATCTGGATTCGCCTGCAGCTCCAAGACTTCAGTCTGCAACAAGATCATATCGAGCAAATCGTCGATATTCGTACCCTTCAGCGCAGAGACTTCCACCGCGATGGTTTCACCGCCCCAATCTTCGGGAGCGATGCCCTTTTCTTGCATCTGTTGCTTCACGCGGTCGACATTTGCGCCCTTCGCGTCGATCTTGTTGATCGCCACGATGATCGAATTGTTCGCCTCTTTGGCAAAGCGCAGTGCTTCTTCCGTTTGCGGCTTGAACGCATCATCCGCCGCAACCACTAGGATCGCGATGTCTGTAACATTTGCACCACGCTCACGCATCAGCGAGAACGCCGCATGACCCGGAGTGTCGAGGAAAGTAATCTTCTGCTCCTTGTGCTCGATCTGATAGGCACCAATGTGCTGTGTAATGCCACCCGCTTCACCGGCAGTGACATTCTCTTTGCGGATCGTGTCCAGCAGCGTCGTCTTGCCGTGGTCAACGTGACCGAGAATACAAACAACCGGCGGACGTGGCTTGAGGAAACGAGGATCATCATCCGCGATCTTGACCACCTTCTTCTTTTCAGGGCCTTTTTCTGCCTGAGCCTCACCACGATGGTGAATCTCCAGCTTAAATCCGTGGCGTGTCGCGACCTGGACCGCAACTGACTCTTCGATGGTTTGATTCATCGAAGCAAAGATGCCCATTTCCATGAGCTCGGAAATGAGTTTGAAAGGCTTGACCTCAATCTCGCCAGCAAAGTCGCGAACCACGATCGGAGGCTTGGCGTGAATGATACGCACTGCAGGCTCAGCAGCTGGCGTCGCTTCGTCACCTTCCGCAGCAGGCTCAGCTTCGACCGCTAGATTCGCCGATGGAGGCTTTGGTGGCCCTGGCGGTTTTGGTGGGCCCGCTGGCTTCGGTGGCCCAGGAGGTTTGGGTGGGCCCGCAGGTGTCGGCGCAGCAGGTGGCCGTGGCGGTCCAGCTGGCTTCGGAGCCGCAGGCGGTGCGGCTGGTGTCGGTGCTTTGGCGACCGGCGCTGCCTTA
>DOCS01000039.1:0-899 GCA_003503355.1 Opitutia bacterium | reverse complement strand
ATACCAGGCGTTGAAATTACAGGTGCAGCCCCGCCCGCAGCTAGTTTACCAGGGGACATTACTCCCGGAGGAGGCGTTTTCGGGCGCGGTGCCGCAGGTGGTCCCTTGGGGCGCGGCGCAACTGGTGGCGCTTTACTGACTGGCGCCGGCTTCGGCGCCACTGGGGCAGCAACAGGCTCGGGGGCCTTCGGCTTGGCTGCTTCAGCCGCTTCAGCGTCGCGCTCGAGCTTGATATCCTCAGCACTCTTCACACAAGCACCGGCCGGAAGGACCGGAGCTTGAGGCGCCTCAGGTGCGGTTTCGACGGTGTCAGAAGACTCGGGCACCGCGGCGCCCTCAGCTTTCTGCGTCGAAGCAAATTCCTCGACGAGCGATTCGGCTGAAATGTTGTCGACGGTACTGGAAGCGCTTGTGACTTCGAACCCACGACTACGAAGGAGCTCAATAAGCTCCTTATTTTCCATTCCGATTTGTTTTGAAAGCTGATGTATACGAACACTCATGAATGAGTTACTACTTAAGGTCTGATAAATGGGGGAAAAACTTTGGTGCTACTGGTGCTATTTATTATGCTCCAGATAAGCCGCCACTTTAGCCAGCACGTCGCTGGCCTCTTCTTCACTAAATTCGGCGTCGACGAGATCGCCAACGGATACGCCTTCAAAGGCTTCGGCACTGACTAGACCGATCTCAACGAGACGTCCCGCCAAGGCCGGATCGATGCCAGGAATCATGTTGATACCTTGCACTGCCTTCGCAATTTTCGCATCAAAACCGACTGCCTCCTTCTCTTCCTTGCCAATGTCGAGCTTCCATCCCAGTAGGCGGGAGGTCAATTTAGCATTGAAACCACGGCGACCGATCGCGATCGAAAGGTCGTCTTCAGCCACTTCAAAATG
>DOCS01000058.1 GCA_003503355.1 Opitutia bacterium | reverse complement strand
CCCAATCTCCGCAAGAAGCTTCCGTCTGTCCAACAGGGCAACACGGTCGCCGGCACCTTGAGTGACTACTTCTCGAACAAATATGGCTTTGCAGCCAATGTACCGGTCACGATTTTTACTGGTGACAATCCCAGCAGCCTAGTCGGTATCGGAGCGAGCCAACCGGGTAAGGTCGTGGTCTCGCTGGGCACCTCTGATACGTTTTTCGCGGCTATGCCATGCGTCGTCGCAGATCCAGCAGGGTACGGCCATGTCTTCGGCAATACCAGCGGCGGCTCCATGTCACTTCAATGCTTTGTAAATGGCTCACTCGCTCGCGAAGCCGTGAAGGATAAATTTGGCTACGACTGGGATCAATTTACTCAAGCATTTGCCAACACACCAAGCGTTAATAACGGCAATTATATGGTGCCTTTCTTTCGTCCCGAAATCAGTCCACGCGTCGATCTCGACGCGCCGATTTTAAAAGGTAGCGAAACGTTCGAGAGCTGGGACGATGCCGATGCGGCCATACGTGCGTGTGTCGAGGGGCAATTTCTCAATATGAAACGACGCACCGACTGGATGCAATTACAGCCAGAGGTGGTCTATCTCACTGGCGGCGCTTCGAAGAACGATGCGATTGCACAAGTCATCGCCGATGTTTTCCAAGCCAAAGTGCAACGCCTGGCAGAGAGCAGTTCCGTCGCTCTGGGGGCCGCAATGCGAGCCGCTACGAACAGTTTGGGCTGCGACCTCGCCGTACTTGAAGGCATTTTCTGCCAACCAGACGAGGGGAGCACGATTACACCAAATACGGACAGCGCCGTCTATCAGTCTGCGGCACAATCGTTTGAGGCATTGCTCTAGTTATTTTCGCCTGTGGCCTTCAGCATATTGATTGTCGACCGTTCCATAAACGAGCAGTCAGGAATTAGAGAACCGAAACCAGCCACTGAGCATCAGTCATTGAGAAATTTCAACGGGCCAAGGACGTTGTCCTTGGCCCGTCTCGTGAAGAGACAAGACTCTGAATGGAGAATTCCAAGGTCGGCTGTGCAGAGACGCACACTGGAGGGTTCGGCGCACACACAAATTCAATCGTATCGCTGTCCATCGCACAAAGACTCGAAAGAGTGCGGACGATGCCTTTGCTATTTTAGAGTGTTCAGCAATCAAGTAGGCTGCTCTAAAAATAACAATTAGACATAATATATATTGTGCGTAAGATATCAGTCGAGAGGGCGAGCTGGCATTTCGGCCGCTGCCTTGCCCGCAACGCTTCCTGTGGCAAAACAGCCCTGCATCAGGAAACCGCCAGTCGGCGCCTCCCAATCAATCATTTCGCCGGCACAATACACATTCGGTAACTGCTTGAGCATCAGGTTGTCATCGAGCTCGCTCCAGGCGATCCCGCCGCTGGTGGAAATAACTTCATCCAAAGGCCGTGGCCCACTCAGTGGAATTCGGCAGGCTTTCGTCGCCTCGGCCAGTTGCTGCGCCGAATCGAAATCGCCATACAGTTGCTGAATAATCGCACAGGCACCTTTGCTCAGTTTCCACCGCAGCTGCGCCTCATGTAAGAAATTGCGCCGTGCGGATTCCATTTTCTGTACCAGGCGCTCGATCGTAAAGGTTGGCTTGAAATCGATCACAATTTCGGGCTTCGGCATCTTTCGCAGCGTGCGGCCAAGTGCATAGATCGGCGCGCCCTCCAGCCCATAGCGCGTAATCATCAATTCGCCGACGTGCAGCGCATCGCCGCAGCGAATATGAAGATTGTGCAGCGGATGCCCTTCTGCCGCTGCACGCGTTTCCTCGCTCCAACCGCATTCCCATCCACAATTGGCTGATTGCAGGGTTTGCACCGCGATGCCGTGCTGTTCGAGGGTGGCCACCCATTTGCCATCCGAGCCCGTCTGGGGCCAGGACGCCCCGCCCATGGCCAGAATCACGGCATCGAAATCTTGATTGAAGACTCCTTCTGGGCATGCCATTTCGAGCTCGATTGACTCACCCTGCTGACGCAAATCAAGCCATTGGTGCCGCATGTTGAAATCCACGCCGAGTGCGCGCAAACGCTGCACCCAACGACGCAGGATCGGTGCGGCTTTCTTTGACTCCGGAAATACTTTCCCGCCAGATGTTGAAAACGTCTTCACGTCAAGGGAATTTGCCCACTCGACGATCGCCGTATTATCAAAGTCCGTAATGTATTGGCGCCAGCGCTTCGCGGACAAATCGTGCCCGCAATACTGCGCCACAAACGGTTCAAAATCAGCGCTATTGGTCAGGTTCAGTCCACTCTTACCGGCGACCAGGAACTTTCGGCCGACCGACGGCTTGGCGTCGAACAACGTGACAAATGCACCAGCGGTGGCGGCGACCTCCGCCGCTCGCAGTCCTGCGGGTCCGCCGCCGATAATCGCGATGTTTTTTTGCAAATGACTCATATTAAAAAATGTAGGATCTTTGGCTGCAAAGCGCCATTGCGTGTCTCGTTTTAAATCCGTGGTAAGCTTAATGCGGCATCGCGCAAGCGCGAGCGCTACAACCGATGACGGCGCATTGTCTTCGCACGATTGGAATTCTAACGTTTCAGGCTTTAGTCTTAAAGTAGAAGTCTACTCGGCAGGGCCCCAGCGTTTGGTAAACGGGTAGTAGATAAAGATCGCCCTGCCGATGACCGACTTGTCGGGGACGAATCCCCAGTAACGGCTATCGAGGCTGTTGCCTGAATTATCTCCCAGGGCTACGAATGTTTTGTCCGGAATAACCATCTCGCGTCCTTCGGCCAGTAGCGTCTGGTTGATGTAGCCACTGTATTCGCCCTCTTTGGCGGCATTGCGCCCGAAAGCTTCGACCTCGTCGCGCGGCTCGCCATTCACCAGCAAGGCGCCGTCGCGAATTTCGAGCGTTTCACCGCCGACACCGCCGATGCGCTTAATGTAATATTTGTCGCTATAGTCGCCGGTCAGGCGGCCTAGTTCCTCTCGAATTGCATTGGTACGAAAGACGAACGGATCACCCGCCTCTGGACGCTTGAAGTGATAGCTGAGTCGATCGACAAAAAGAGCATCGCCGAGGGTGATATCAAAGCGCATTATCGGCGCGCCCGCATCGATCGATCTGCCTACATCCCATGCCACGCCGGTCTTACTTTGCGACGACTGGACAACCTTCGACTGTTTGGAAGCAAAGGTCTGCAGCAGCAGTTTGTTCATATCAAACTCGGCCGGCACGCGTAGTGTATGTGGCTCACCGCCGACATAGAAAGTATATTCATCCAGAGGCGTCGGCAGCACCAGCCACTTGCGCCCTTTGACACGCTCCTTGTAAATCTGCGGGCCATTCTTGCTCTGCCCCATTGGGATTAGAATATCGCCGCTGTTTTGCGCAAACACACTCTTATGCTTTGCGCCGAGCGTGAGCTTGTTAAACACCTTGCGAGCCGCACTGGGCGAGGCCTCGTCAGCTGCATACGTCACCGCATTCATCCCACTGTAAGTGGGGTACATCGAATTGGTCGGAATGATGAAGGGCTGAAAAAAGAACGTGCGCACACCGATGACTAGGATCGCAGCCACCAACAGTACTTCGAGGTTATCGCTCCAGAAGGTCTTAGGGTAGATCTTGCCGCCGATCTTACGCAACAATGCATCCAAGCGCTGCATTGCCGCTTCAAACGGCGCCGCCTCCGCAGACTTGTCTTTGAGCATGTGTTCGACTTCAGCAACCGCCTTTTCGAGCTCTTGCAAGCGGGCATCCGCAGTGATATCACGCCGGTAATGATACACCTTGCTAGCGGCGTGGAGAAGTTCTTTGGCCTGCCTGCGTAACTTTTTCATAAAATTCGGGAAGAGGTCGTTTCCTTTATAGTGCGGTCTTGGATGTTCGAGGTTCAGCGTTTGCTGAGCATCAACTGCCGCCGTCGGAAGTCTTGAGGATCTTAATAAATGCATCCTGCGGAATGGAAACACTGCCGATGTTTTTCATTCGTTTCTTACCCTCTTTTTGCTTTTCGAGCAACTTGCGCTTACGAGAAATGTCACCGCCGTAACACTTAGC
>DOCS01000123.1 GCA_003503355.1 Opitutia bacterium | reverse complement strand
TTCGTCGACAACGACTTTGGCGGCACAAAACTCGCCACCCACCTACTCCGACAGATACGGGAACTCAACCCAAATGCACTTGTCATCGCGATGTCTTCGTCTCTCGACCTAGCATCGCTAGAAGAATTAATGAACGGCGGTTGCAATGCGATCTACAATAAAAGTTGCCCATCTCAAGCAAAAGAAGTCTTCGAGGTCATCGACAACTACACGAACATCATCAAAAACACACACTCCCTCAACAACGGCACCCCCCTCCGCGGCATCATACACTCCTTGCAAGCACTAATAAAGCAATGGAATCAGCGTCTTTCCAAGGATATCGACTAACCGATCCCGCCACCCCCGACGGTAGCCCATGAATCGCAACACAGGTTTTCAATTCGGCCGATCTGGCCTTAGCTCATCTGCAACTGGCAATAACCAGAAAACAGGGGTGTTCGATTTTATCTGGGACTACTCGATCCGCCTTGCTGCCAGCATTAGCCTGCTCTGCTTTCTGCCGATCTTTGCAGTCCTCTGGGTCTATTTCAAATGTACAGACCCAGGCCCGATGTTTTTCAAACAGTCGCGCCCCGGCTACAAAGGAGAGTCATTCACGATCTATAAGGTTCGCACGATGCGCCTCGGCGCCGAAAAGAAAACAGCGCTCGGCACCCAAAACGGCAGCTCTGAAGTCACCAAAATCGGTCGAATCTTACGCAAACTTAAGATCGACGAGGCGCCACAACTGCTGAACATCATTCGAGGCGACATGGCCATCGTAGGGCCACGGCCGATCCCCGAAAAGCTTGATGCTGAGCTCAAAAAACACATCCCAGGTTTCGAAACCCGCTACACAGTCAAGCCTGGGCTCACCAGCATAGGACAAATCTGTGTCAATGAAAACGCACTGGGCGACGCACTGGTCAAGGATTGGAGCCTGCGCTTCGAAGGCGAGCTGCACTACATTCGCCACAAATCTGTCGGATACGATCTTGTCCTCATTGGAATGACAGCCGCCTACGTCTTCAAGAAGTTACTTTCACGCTAGCTCCGACCACAAAGGCACCGCAGAATGCACCCCCAACAAGCACTTATTACAACCACTAGGGTCAACGGCATTCAGCTGTCACGCCTCGACTACTACGAAACCAGCGATCGCGTGCTTAAATGGGCGCTATCCGGCAAGCAACATTATGTCTGTATCTGCAACGTGCACTCAGTCACGTCCAGCATGTGGGATTCTGACCTAAAGCAGTCACTGCAACAATCGAGCCTCAACACGACAGACGGCATGCCGCTGGTCTGGCTGCTTCGCACACTTGGACAAAGCACTGCATCCCGAGTCTATGGCCCGACATTGATGCTAAAACTACTCGAACGGGCAGTCCCTCAAAATGCACGCATCGCATTCTACGGCGGCCATCCTGACCGGATGCCTAAGCTCATTGAGAATTTAAACAAGTGGTTCCCCGACATCCAGATCGTCGCGACGGTGATCCCCCCCTTTCGTCCGCTGACCGAGGATGAGGATCGCGAAGCCACACGCACGCTCGTGGATGCGCGCCCTCACATCACTTTTGTCGGCATCGGCTGCCCAAAACAAGAGAACTGGATGCGCGCGCACAAAGACCAAATTCCAGGCGTCATGCTTGGCGTCGGCGCAGCCTTCGACTTCCATGCCGGCGCCGTCAAACAAGCGCCGAGCTGGCTCCAGCGCGCAGGCCTCGAATGGGCATTCCGCCTCGCGATGGAACCAAAGCGCCTGTTCAAACGCTACACCACCACCAACCCGGTATTCATCGGCATCGCACTCACACAAATAGTAGTAGCGAAAGTCTCTGGCAGAAGTTATCAAACACAGCGCCTACAGGAAAAAGAACAAACCACATCATCCACGCAACAAACTTGGGCGATCTGCGTCGCGACTTACAATCGCCCGCAAATGCTCGCTAACCTACTCGAAAGCATCAACGTTGCCGATCGGCCCGAGAACCTGCGCATCGACCTACGTATCGTCGACAACGACAAGGAGGGGTCTGCCAGAGGCGCGGTTGACGCCTTCAGAAAGATCGCCAAGGACCTAGGCAAGATCAGCTACACGATCGAACCTCGCCAAAACATTGCGCACGCGCGCAACGCAGCACTCGAGCTAGGGCCAGCAGATGCCTATGTTTTTGTCGATGACGACGAGTTCGTCTGCAAGGAATGGCTCACATCCTTCCACGACAGCGATTCAAAATACGATGCCGATGCCCAATTCGGCGGATTGATTGGCATACTGAATGAAGATTCCAAGCCATGGATGGCCCGCGGCCGATTCTACGATAGGCCCGCGGCACCCACTGGCACAGTGCTCGACTGGCGGTACACGCGCAGCGGCAATACCCTAGTTAAAGGAAAATGGCTCTCCGAACGCAAGTTCCGCTTTGATCCACAATTTGGTCGCAGCGGGGGGGAAGACAGCAACCTCTTCGCACGCATGGAAGCCGAGGGCGCAAGCTATTGTAGCTGCGCAGAAGCGATGGTGTCTGAATTCGTCCCGGAAGATCGCGCCAAGTTTAAATGGTTGTGGGTGCGCATCTATCGGGGCGGCATGACCTACGAGAACACACTGAAGAGCACACAAGGCGGGGCACATCCACTCCTGCGCGCAGCAAAGCGCCTACTAGCAGCGATAGCCCTTTGCATTAAAGGCATCCCTGCACTGATCAAAGGGCAGCCGGAGCAATGCATTCGTGGTTCATTCAAAATCGCACTTATGCTTGGCGGGCTCAAAGCAAGCCTTTTTCCATCCAGCGCAGCAAAAGATGCCCAGTACACCGACACCATGACCACTCGCGTTGCATTGTTGACCAATATAGTCAGCCCGTATCGCAAGCCACTGTTCGCAGCCCTCGGCAACACCCCGAACTGGGAGCTTCGCCTCTACATCGATGCGCACTCTGAATTCGACCGCGACTGGTCGGTCGAACTCGACCAACTACCAATCGAGCACACACGCTCGCTTAGCTGGACACGCACGACACGCACGCCCGGCCCTACCCCATTCGAGCAAAAGCTCACCCTGCACCTACCGTTCGGCCTGCCCTTGCAACTATTCAAATTCCGCCCACAGGTGATCATCAGCCTAGAGCTGGGCTGCCGCACGGCACTCGCCGCATTGTACGCAAGATGCACCGGTGCAAAGTTGATCATTTGGTCCTACCAATCGCGCGTGAGCAGCCACCAATCATGGCTGCGCAAACAATGGCGCAGCCTACTATTCAAACAAGCCACGACGGTCGTAGGTATGGGCACACAAGCACGCGAAGTGCTCACCACCTGGGGCGTGCCTGATG
>DOCS01000099.1:6487-7620 GCA_003503355.1 Opitutia bacterium | reverse complement strand
CTGCGTGACTATGTGCACGTTGACGATCTTTCCCGAGCGCACATCGCGGCGTTTGCTAAGTTGGAGGAGCCGGGCGCTGGGCATTTTTATAATTTAGGTACCGGTACGCCGAATTCGGTGCGCGAAATTATTAATGCGGTTGAGGAAGTGACCGGGTTGAAAGTGCCTGTGGTCGAAGATGAGCGTCGTGCCGGCGACCCGCCCGCGCTGTATGCGGATTCGAGTAAGGCGCAACAAGAGCTCGGCTGGGAAATTAAATACAGCAACGTCAAGGATATCATCGCGACCGCCTGGCGTTGGCATCAGGCGCATCCTGACGGGTTTGCCGATTGAGGGTTTGTCGTTTGTGGAGCACTGACGCCTCGGGGTTGAACCCATTCTTGAGGCATTGGATGCTGCCTTGCAATTCGCACCAGAATTGCCTTAATGTATTCATTATATGGCAATCGTTGGCACAGTCGCAAAGATTTTCGCTCCGGCGAAAGAGGCCCCGTTGTCGGAGCGTGATCTTGATTGGGCGGTGGTGCAGAAGGTGCAGGCTGGCAATGTTGCTGCGTTTGACCAACTCGTTCAGAAGTATCGCGAACATCTTTTCTCGGTCATTTATAACATGACCAGTAATCGGGAGGATGCTTCGGATTTGACTCAAGACACCTTGATTAAAGCCTTTCAGGCGATTGGCCGTTTTCAGGGCAAGTCTTCGTTCTTTACCTGGATTTATCGGATTGCGATCAATACGACGATGACCTTTCTCAAGAAACGCAGTCGTCGGCGTTATATCAGTTACGAAAACATTGACGAAGAAGTGTCGAACTCGGAGATAGTTGAGCGCTTGACCGCTACAAATCGCACCGAAAAGGGCGTATTGGTACAGGAATTGCAGGAGAAGTTGAATGATTCGCTGCAAAAATTGTCTCCCAAGCATCGCACGGTTGTTGTCTTGCACGAAATTGAAGGCTTGGAGCACGCCGAAATCGCGGAAATTACCAAAACTTCCGTCGGCACTGTGCGTTCTCGACTTCATTACGCGAAACAACAGCTCCAATTGTATTTAAAAGACTACCTCGCATAACGACCGCAGTGATTCACCCCTCATCTATGGCTAAACATTCAAACGATCCCCAAGCTGACAT
>DOCS01000099.1:0-6413 GCA_003503355.1 Opitutia bacterium | reverse complement strand
TCACTGGTCGGATGGGGCAGAGCGTGGGGATTGCGGCAGCCGCTGCATTGGTGGCGATGTTGGTGGTGCGTCCGGTATTTGTCGGCACGGCGCCTGCCGGAGTGAGTGTTGCGGACAGCGCTGCGGTTGAAAGTGCTGCGGCACCTGTCGCCGTGGCGATGGCTGAACTCACTTACTCGGAGGCAACCAGCTCAGCCAGTGCGCACGATTATGCGCACGACGTGATTTCCGCGGATGAGGCTATTCAGGATGCGGGTTACACGCGTGATTTCGGCATGGAGCGTATTCAGATGGCATCGTATGATGCGGTCGCCTATTCTGCTGATTCCGCTCACTCGCGTGCTTCGTTCGCGACCTCGGGAGTTGCCAGCTTAGTCTTTTAGTTTGGCTGCGATGACACTTCGAATTTGTTGGATTGCGTTGATATTGATCGCTGGTTCCGCGCATTTGCTTGCGGGTCCAGGCGACGCGCTGGCTTTGCAGCAGCGTCTGATCGAGGTCTTTGAACAGAACAAGGACGCCATTGTCCGTGTGAAGGCCGCTTACCGCGGACCCGACGAGGGCGGTAAAGCGCAAGTTCTGCTCCGCGTGGGGACCGGTTTTTTTATTAGTCGTGAGGGGCACGTTCTCGTGAGTGCGAGTCGCGCAGCCGGAGCCAATCGTGTCTGGGTCGAGTTTCAGGGTAAATCCTATGCGGCAGAGGCGGTGGGGCATGATCGCTTGACCAATGTTTCTGTATTACGCGTGCTCGAGTTGCCCAAGAATTTTTCGATGATCGCAATGGATTCGAACATTCAGCGTCCCAAGCTCGGCGCGATCGCGATCGCCATCGCCTGTCCGCTTGATTTTGAGCCGTCGCCCTCGATGGGCATGGTGACCGGGATTGACAAGAAGCTTGGCAATAAAGTGTTTCCGACTGAATACATTCGCACTTCGATTGCGGTCGATGCCGGGCAAGGTGGCTGTCCGATTTTGGATGTTAACGGCCAATTTATTGGGATGTCGGTCGCGTCGATTCCGGAGCTGGGTGCTTCTTACTGCTTGCCAGTCGATGCGCTGGCCCGAGTGCGCGACGATCTGCTGTTTTCCGGTCACATTATTCATAGCTGGATGGGCTTTGAGGTGGCGGAGCGGTTGGGGGCCGATGAGGTGAACGCGGTTTATCTTTCTAAAGTGATCGAAAGTGCGCCGGCCAAACATTCAGGGTTACGTGAAGGCGATCATTTGATTTCCATTGGCGGGCGTGCGATCGCAGATGTTGCCGATGTGCCCGGGGCTGTGTTCTTCACCCGCGCGAACCAATTTACCTCGATCATCGTGCAACGCGGCGAAGAAACGATGGAGTTCTCAGTGAAGGCGCTACCACGCCCCGAAAAAGGGCCGAGAATCGGTCAAGCTGAAGTGACCAGGGCTGAGCCCGCAGCGGCTGCTAAAGGAGCCACGCAGTAATTGAATTTGCGGGTAACCGCTGTAGCGAGCGGGTTGCTCCCGCGATCGCATCGTTGCGACTATGCTGGGTGAGAGGTCCTTATGCTTTGTGCAGCGGCGCTTTTGCGACTTCCAAGGCGATGTGGTTGCCGCGCAGGTCGACGGACAGTGGGCCGTCTTTTGCTTCGGTCGTGACGATCGCGCTGCCAATCGGGCTGCCGAGAATCGGTGAAAGTGTGCCGGAGAGCACTTCGCCAACCCGCTCGCCTTCGGCGTTGACTACCGGGGTGCCTTCGCGGGCGATGCGTCGACCTTCCAGTTTGAAATGAATCACGCGGCGAGGAATGCCGTTCGCACGCTGCTCGTGGAGCGCATTTTTGCCAATGAAATCCTCTTTCTGCAGCTTTACTGTCCAGTCGAGGCTGGCTTCGAGTGGTGTGATGCTGTCGCTCAATTCGTGCCCGTAGAGTGGCAGGCCGGCTTCAAGGCGCAGGCTGTCGCGGCAGCCGAGCCCGCAGAGGCGCAGCTCAAAGGCGGCACCTTCTTTGAGGATCTGTCGGGCGAGCGTGTCGGCTGCTTGCGGCGAAGCGTAGATTTCGAAGCCGTCCTCGCCGGTGTAGCCGGTGCGGCAGACGCGCACCTTCTCGCCGGCGAAGGGGCGCAGTGCGTGCCAGAATTTCTTGATTTCGCTGAGGCTGTCGAAGCCGACTGCTTCTAAGATTGCTTGTGCCTTCGGGCCTTGTAGGGCGAGCAGGGCATACTCGTCTGAGTGATCTTCGATTTGCACCTCGAGCTCCCAACGCTCGGCTTGCTTTAGGAACCAACCGAAGTCTTTTTCGATGTTGCTGGCGTTAACGCAGACGAGAAACGTCTCTGCGCCGGTGCGATAGACGATGAGGTCGTCAACCACGCCGCCATCGCTGGCGCACATCGGTGAGTAGACCGCCTTGCCGATGGGGGCGTTGCAGATCGCATTGACCAGCAATTTGTCGAGGAACCGCGCAGCATCCGGACCGCTGACGTGAAATTCGCCCATGTGGCTGACGTCGAACAGGCCGGCGTTGGTACGCACGGCCTTGTGTTCCTCCAGGATGCTGGTGTACTGTACTGGCATATTCCAGCCGCCAAAAGAGACAAAGCGGGCGCCTTGTTCGGCGTGGAAATCGTGGAGCGGGATTTGCTGAATGTCGGTCATGGCAGGAGTTGAGTCTGATTTTTTGTAAGCTGAGGTGCGAACTTGCGATGAGAAATACTACGAAAGTTGCAAAGAAACTTGCGCAGAGGAAAGAGTCGGCTTGTCTGGAGCATCGATCTGATCCTGCGGGAATGAATGCTACTTTCTACTCGTTGTTAAGTCTCAGTTTTTTCTAAAATGCAAAATACTTCTGCCGATCTTCGCGAACACGCGCGACATTATATTCCAGCAAGCGACGCCGACATCGCTGCAATGCTTGACGCTGTGGGCAAGTCGTCGCTGGGCGAACTGTTTAGTCACATCCCCGCGGATGTACAATTTGAGGATGGCGGCGCATTGCCTGAGGAGCTGAGCTACGAACAGCTGCACACGCGGCTTGAAGAGATCTCGAAGATGAATCGCACGGGCACCAGCTTTCTGGGGGACGGCGTGCCGGACTTTGAGCCATCGCCTGTGGTGGGGCCGGTCTGCGATATTCGCAATCTGACCACAGCTTACACGCCGTATCAGCCGGAACTGAGTCAAGGCACGCTGCTGGCTCACTGGATCTATCAATGCTCGATGGCGCGCTTGACGGGATTCGAGGCGGTTAATGCGTCCCTTTACGACCGCTCGACTTCGATTTTTGAAGGGATTAGCGCAGCGATTCGGATGGGCCGCGGCAAGACCGCTGCGATTGTACCCGACACGCTGTACCCCGGCGATCTTGAAGTGCTGGAGACATTAGCCGAAGGCACGGCAGTGAAATTGATTCGTGTGCCCGTTGATCCGCAATCCGGCTTAATTGACCGTGCAGCGCTTAAGGCTGCCGCGGACGCCGCGGGGCCAGCACTGGCGGCAATCGTGTTTCCGCATGTGAACACCTTTGGCCTCATTGAGGAGGTAGACGCGCTGACGGATCTCGCTGCCGAGTTTGGTACTAAGAGTGTCGCGGTGATTGATCCAATACTGCTCGGGCCAGGTGGACTTAAAGCGCCTTCCGAGTTCGGTGCCAAGGGCGTCGATATCATTGTCGGCGAGGCCCAGCATCTTGCGCTGGCGCCGAATTTTGGTGGTCCCGGGCTTGGTTTGTTCGGTGTGCGCTTCTCTGCCAAAGATCGCAATGGTGTGCGTGCTGCTCCGGGTCGTTTCATTGGTAAGGCGAAAGACAGCTCCGGTCGCGACTGCCGCGTCGGCGTGCTGTCGACCCGCGAGCAACATATCCGCAAGGATAAAGCTACGTCTAATATCTGTTCCAATCAGGCGTTCGTGGCGACCCTCGTCGGCGCGTCGCTGTTAGAGCGCGGTGATTCCGGTTTAGAGTCGATTCTGACTGGCTTGCGCACGCGTTTGTTGGATGCGGTACAGCGTTTGACTGCCTTTGACGGGGTCAATCTGGCATTTGCGGAGAGCGCATGTTTCCATGAGGTGACATTGGAGCTTCCATGTCCCGTGTCTGATTTACTGGCAAAGGCCCGCGCGAGCGGAATCCTTGCTGGTGCCGATGTGTCCGCGCGTGTCGACGGGGACCGACAGTTGTTGAAGCTATCGTTCTCGAATCGTGAGCAGGATCTAGACGCATTGGTCGCGGTGTTTGAGGGCATGTTTGGGCCAGCGCGTGTCGATTCGGCTGCGGATTTACCCTTGGCGACTGAGAGTGACCTGCGTCAGGCGGCACCTGGGCTGCCGACGTACGCTGCTGACGAGGTAATCGATTACTACAAGCGCTTGGGCGATTTGAATGTGAGCCCGGACGACGGTTGCTATCCGCTCGGGTCGTGTACGATGAAGTACAATCCGAAGGTCAACGACTGGGCGGCGAGTCTGCCCGGGTTTACTGATGTTCACCCGCAAGCACCAGTTGAGGATGCGCAGGGCTGTTTGTATGTGCTGCATGAAACGCAGGAGTGGTTTAAAAAAATTACCGGTCTGGCAGCAGTCACGACCCAGCCGCTGGCCGGCGCGCAGGGTGAGCTGGTCGGGCTCAAGTTGTTTCAGGCTTATCACCGCGACCGCGATGAAGTGCGCGATGTGATTTTGATTCCGAGTTCCGCGCACGGCACGAATTTCGCGACGGCGACCATGGCTGGCTTCTCCGGCAAGCAGGGCAAGATCGTCTACCTAGATGCCGACACTGAAGGGCGCGTGTTGAATGATCACTTGGATCTTTGTATTGCGGAATACGGCAATCGGATCGCAGGGGTCATGATCACCAATCCGAACACCAGTGGCATTTTCGAGACTTCGTTCAAGCAAATCGCCGAGAAGATCCACGCGATCGGAGGTCTGGTTTACATGGACGGCGCAAATATGAATGCCATCGCCGGTTGGGTGGACCTCGGTGCGCTCGGCGTCGACGCGGTGCATAATAATCTGCACAAAACGTGGACGATTCCACACGGCGGCGGCGGTCCCGGCGACGCAATTGTCGCTGTGAGCGAACGCCTCACGCCTTACCTGCCCGGTTATCAAATCGAGTTTGACGGTGCGCTGTACCAGCCGGTGCGTGCGCCCAAGTCGATCGGGTCCTTTCACCGTCATTGGGGCAATTTCGCTCACAAAATTCGCTGTTACACGTATTTGCTGCGCCTCGGCCGCGAAGGTGTGCGACGGATGTCAGCCGTAGCGGTTCTGAGTGCGCGCTATTTGCAGGCGCAGCTCACGGATGATTATGCGCTGTTGCCAAAGGGGGCGGATAATGAACCGCGCATGCACGAGTTTATTCTGACTTTGAAACAGGAAGACTTCGGTCTGTTGGATTCGGTGGGTTTACGTAAGACCGATGCCGCGCCGCGGATTGGTAAGCTCTTTTTGGACTTTGGCTTCCACGCGCCGACGGTCGCTTGGCCCGAGCCGCTGGGCCTGATGGTCGAGCCGACAGAAAGTTATACCAAGGCAGAGCTCGATCGCTTCGCTGAAGCGGTGCGGGCGATTCTGAAACTGGCGAGGGAGCATCCGGATGTGCTGAATTCGGCGCCGCACTTTACGCCGATTGACCGCGTGGAAGAGGTCGATGCCAACCGCGATGTCTGCTTGTCGGAGTCGCTCGATAGTCTGCCGCATATCAACCCAGCGCGTGTTTCGACTAAGGAGCTGGCCAAGTTGTCAGTGGATGAGATCTACGCGAAAATCGTAGCCGCGCTGTAGGTGGTGTTTTTGTTCGCGACGGTGGGGCGAATCGCTCCACCGTCGCCTGCTTCATTGCAGGCGCTCGGTTAGAGAGTGGTCACCTTGGAGTGGCGGTCTGCTAGTGGCAGGCGCCATGTGTGGTGCTATCGTATCGGCTAGCCGACGACGGGTGATTCGTCCGCTCGCGGTGGATCGATCTGTATTCAATGCTTTGCGAATTGTGTGGAGTGGCTTATACTGCAAGTATTATGAATGAAATAATGGCACTCTTTGCGGGCGTCGGCTTGGCGGCTGCGTGTGGTTTTCGCGTTTTCGTTCCGCTCTTTATTACCAGCCTCGCGGCCAGTGGTGGAGTCGATCTGTTTGCCGATGTCGATGTTCAGGCGATGCTCGGCGATCAAGAGTGGCTGGGTAACCCATGGGTGACCGTCACGCTCGGAGTTGCTACCGCACTCGAAATTGGCAGTTATTATATTCCTTGGCTGGACAATGCACTCGACTCGATCGCCACCCCAGCCGCCGTGGTCGCAGGTACCTTTATCACCGGTGCGATGATGCCTGACTTTATCGGCGACGGGTCTTTTAAGTGGATCGTGTCCACCGTCGCTGGCGGTGGTACCGCCGGAGTGGTTCAGGGCGCATCGGTCATCACGCGCGGCACTTCGACCGCGACGACCGGTGG
>DOCS01000197.1 GCA_003503355.1 Opitutia bacterium | reverse complement strand
ACTCCCCTCTTCGAAGCCATCGAAGACGAACAAACCGAAATCGTTGGGATGCTACTTGAAGCAGGTGCGAACATCCACCACACAGTATTCGACAGCAAAGACGGTGCGCTCTACGTCGCCGCTCGCTACGGCACACTCGAAACCATCGAATTGCTGACCGCCGCTGGCATGGATCCGAACGCGGGCAACGCCAACGGTTGGAAGCCGATCAACAACATCAACTTTCGCGACGCAGAAAAGATCGAAGCCGTCAAATTGCTGGTCGCAGCCGGGGCCGACATCAACCAACTCGGAGCAGGGAACGCCACCCTACTCTCCGGAGCGATCCGCAGCAAGGATACCGCCTTTGCCAAACAGTTGATCGAAGCCGGAGCCGACTTCGAAATGGAAACTTCATTTGGTGACACGCATTACGGAAAGGCCCAAAAAGCCGACCTCTCTGAGCTTGTCGAATTCATGGACCAGAAACGCAGCGAGGCATCCGCCGCGCAATAAAGAGTTTTCACACCACGACTTAATAATTGCAGACTGACTTTAGCCACTCATGCTACTCGGCTTTTCCAAATGAAACCACCTACTATCATCGCACTCCTTTACGGACCGGACCAACCCGGCCTGGTGTCGCGTGTGTCGAGTTGGATCTTTCTGCGTGGCAGTAACATTCACCACGCCGATCAGCATAAGGACCTGGAAGCCAATATCTTCTTCCAGCGTGTCGAGTGGACACCGTCGGGACAGATCGACGAAGAAGCCGCGTCCTTTGGAAAGTTTGCCCACGAAGAGCTCGGCATGACGGTCCAAGTCGCGAAATCGACTGACCGCCCTAAGGTCGCTCTGTTTGTCTCGAAGATCGATCACTGCTTTCACGACACAATCTTGCGCTTCCGCTCTGGTGAAATGGCCGGCGAACTTGCCTGTATTCTCTCGAATCATGCGACACTGCAGGCCGATGCCGAAACGTACGGCATCCCCTTCTACCATGTGCCAGTCAGCAAAGACACCAAGGGCGACGCCGAAGCGCAACAACTTGAGATCGTGCACCAGCACGGCGCAAGCCTCGTGGTCATGGCGCGCTACATGCAGGTGCTTTCTAACGAATTTCTAAATAAGGCTGGCTGCCCGGTAATCAACATCCACCACTCCTTCCTGCCTGCCTTCGCTGGCGGCAAACCGTACCACCAAGCACACACCCGCGGAGTGAAATTGATCGGCGCGACCGCACACTACGCCACTGCCGATCTTGACGAAGGGCCCATCATCCACCAAGACGTTACTCGGATCAATCACCGCAACTCGGTCCCTGATCTGGTGCGCAAAGGCAAAGACCTCGAAAAATCCGTTTTTGCCCAAGCCATTCGCCTTCATCTCGACAACCGCATCCTCGTCTACCACAACAAGACCGTGGTTTTCGACTAAGCCCCCCACTCTCTCAACATCACTTTCACTTTGTTATGAAACGCCCAGCTAAAAAGAAACACCAAAACCCGCTTCTTCCTGAAGACGATAAAATCGACGAACGTAACTTAATCGACTTGGAAGACTCCGCCGAGCTCTCATTCGAAGATCGCGTCAGCATCTACTGGATGGAGAACAAGGCCTTCATCTCCGGTTGCATCACCGTGCTTCTATTCGTCGTGGTCGCTTTCCAGGGGATGCGGATCTTAAAGGAGCGCAGCGAGGCAGCACTGCAGGCAGAATATGCCGCAGCCGATGCCAACGAAACTCTCGGAGATTTCGCCAAGGCAAACAGTAATAAAGAGATCGGCGGTTTTGCCGCACTTAGCACAGCGGACGCGGCCTACAAAGAGGAAGACTTCAGCAAAGCCCTGGAATTCTACAACTTGGCAGCCGGCGCACTGAATGAGCCCACCCTCGCTGGTCGCGCACAACTCGGCCAGGCATTCGCGCTCTATCAATCCGGCAGCGAAGAGGAAGGCCTCGCCAAGCTCAACGCGATCACCGCAGACAGCAGTCTAGCCGAAGCCGCTCGCGCCGAAGCCGCCTACCACTTGGCCGTCGAAGCAGACGCCGAAGGCCGCACAGCAGAGTTCGAAAGCTTCGCAGCACAAATCAACGACTCGGCACTCGCCGGTCAATGGCAACAGCGCCTCAGCTACTACCAGCAACAGGCACGCTAGTCTTATTTTAACGGTAAGCACCGTCACGATTTGAAAGCACAGGCAGCCATGCCTGTGCTTTTTTGCACCCCGCCACAGCCCGATTCTAATCAGAGCAAACCCCTAGATAAGAATACCTAGGCCATTCGCAGGAAATTCACTTATCATTAAGGATACTGATTGAGGAATCATTGACAGTCGCTTCACAGCGTACACAACCACTCTTGATCTGTCCGATTATCCGCTTAACTTGTTTAAACGAAGGCAGGGCAATTCATTTCATCTAGAAATATACCACTTTATTATGAGCACAATCATCACAGACATCCGCGCCCGCGAAATCATTGACTCGCGTGGCAATCCTACTGTTGAAGTCGACGTCGAACTTGAGTCCGGCATTGTCGGTCGCGCTGCCGTGCCATCCGGCGCCAGCACCGGCGAACACGAAGCCGTAGAGCTCCGTGACGGCGACAAAACTCGCTTCCTCGGTAAAGGCGTCCTCAAGGCGGTTGACAATGTCGACAATCTCATCGCTCCCGAACTGATTGGCTTCGATGCTTGCGACCAGCTGACTATCGACAAGATCATGCTTGAGCTCGACGGCACAGCCAACAAGGGCAAGCTCGGCGCCAACGCCATGCTCGGTGTCTCGCTTGCAGTCGCACACGCAGCTGCCGACGCACTCGGCCTGCCTCTTTACAAATACATCGGCGGCCCCAACGCAAAAGTACTCCCGGTCCCAATGATGAACGTCATCAACGGCGGCTCTCACTCCGATGCTCCGATCGCATTCCAGGAGTTCATGATCCGCCCAATCGGTGCGGAGTCCTTCAGCGAAGCAATCCGCATGGGTGCTGAGTGCTTCCACAGCCTCAAGAAAGTGCTCCACGATCGCGGTCTCAGCACAGCGGTTGGCGACGAAGGCGGTTTCGCCCCTAAGTTCGAAGGCACCGAAGATGCACTCGACACACTCACAAAGGCTGTTGAAGCCGCAGGCTACAAAGTCGGCAGCGACATCACATTCGCACTCGACTGCGCTGCCTCTGAGTTCTTCGAAGACGGCGTCTACGACTACGCTAAGTTCGAAGGCGAAGGCGGCGCCAAACGCAACTCCGCAGAGCAAGCAGCCTACCTGCAAGAACTCTCTGAGAAATATCCAATCGACTCGATCGAAGACGGTTGCGACGAAAACGACTGGGACGGCTGGAAGGCCCTCACTGACGCGATCGGCGACAAGGTGCAACTGGTCGGCGACGACCTGTTCGTCACCAACGTTAAATTCCTCCAGAAGGGCATCGACCTCGGCGTCGCCAACTCGATCCTGGTTAAGGTCAACCAAATCGGCACACTGACTGAGACACTCGAAGCAATCGAGCTCGGCAAGGCAAACGGCTACAACTCTGTCATCTCACACCGTTCAGGTGAGACAGAGGACGTCACCATCGCAGACATTGCAGTGGCAACCAACGCCGGCCAAATCAAGACAGGTTCCATGAGCCGCTCCGACCGTATCGCGAAATACAACCAACTGCTTCGCATCGAAGAAGAGCTGGGTGAAAACGCGGTTTACGCCGGCACCCTCTAAGCGATCCTAACATCGATTTAATACCAAGCCCGGCGTTTATTCGCCGGGCTTTTTTGTGCCTAGATCGGACTCGTAGCGCAACCGCGGTTGCATCCAGACTTCCGCTAAACGCCAGCAGCTCACAGTGGCAACAACGACTATCGTCGCCATGCGATCAAGCGTAGCGCGACAGTGATTGCATCCACGATACCAACAAAGCCAGCGATTATTGATGACAGGCAGCTCACACAACTTTTGACTTTCAACCCTGCATTCTTACATACTCACTTCTCAGACCATGACTTTAAAAGAAAAACAAGACACGCTCGTCGAGGAAATCACCCTCATTCCCGATGCTTATGAACGCCTGGGCTATATCGTAGACCGTGGCAAGAAGGCAGAAGGACTCACCGAGGACCTACGCATCGACAGCTTTAAAATCGAGGGTTGCATGTCGCAACTCTGGGTCGTCCCCGAATTTAAAGACGGCCGCTGCCTCTTTCGTTCGGAATCGGACTCTGCGATCGTCAAAGGCATCGCCGAACTGCTTTGCGATTTTTACAGCGATGCCAAGCCGAAAGAAATCATTGCCACCGATGCCGAATTCCTCGGTGAAGTCGGCATCACACAGCACCTCTCGCCCAATCGCCGCAACGGTCTTAGCCGTATCGTCGAATCCATCCAGCGTTTCGCTCAGTCCTGCTTGACGGGATCCTAGGCCGCTGAGCTTCAATAAAGCAGACCGCTCTGCAGGTACTAACTGCCAGCTTGCTTTGTGGAGACCGGCTCCCATGCCCCAATGAACCTCAACGATGCGCACGCTCATTACGCAGATCCTGAGTTACTGAGAAGCTGGGATCAAGTGAGCGGGGCTTTAAAGCAGATCGGGTTGGGATATGCCGTGGTCAACGGCACCAGCCCGGAGGATTGGCCCGCGGTACTGAAACTGGCGCAAAACGACACACGCATCATCCCAGCGATTGGGCTCCATCCTTGGAACGTGAACGATGCCCCGGCGAACTGGCAAGACACATTCCTCGCAGCCCTGAGCCGTGGCGCGCAGGTAATCGGCGAAATCGGCTTGGATACATGGATCGAGGGTTATGACATCCAGCAGCAGCAAGAGGCGTTCCAGTGGCAACTCAGGCAAGCGAGCGAGCGCAACTTGCCGGTATCGATCCACTGCCTCAAAGCCATCGGCCCGCTCATGGAGTGCCTGCGTTGCATAGAATTGCCGCAGCGCGGCATCCATCTGCATGCCTACAACGCCCCCCTCGAGTTGATCGCCGAGCTGGTCGAACTCGGCGCGTATTTCTCCTTCAATGCCGGCCAATTAAAACCAGGGCAAAGCAAAACCAGCGCCCGCATTCGAGCCATTCCAATCGAACGCTTATTGGTCGAGACGGATGCGCCAAACATGCTGCCTCCTGTAGAGCTGCGCGCATTCGAGCTGCCACAATCAGACAATGGCGACGCGCTCACGCACCCCGCGACCCTGAAGTGCGGCTACACGGCGATCGCAAAACTGCGCGGCGTCAGCTTCGAACAATTGGCAAAACAAGTGGCAGCCAATTTTCAGGCCTACTTCCTCACCTAAACAACCCGCTCCCTGGCTCACCCTCCGACCTGTGCTCAACCCAAAACTCCATCCGCTCCCAAAAGTCACAGCCCGCGACCTATTGATCCGCGGACTGCGCTGTCAGTGTCCCAACTGCGGGCATGCGAAATTGTTCCGATCGATGCTGCGCATCCGTCACCGCTGCTCCGAGTGCGGCATGCCATTGGAGCGTGGCGACGGCTACTACCTCGGGCCGCTCTGCATTAATTATGGAACGGTGGTCTTTACCTTTGTATTGCCAGTCCTGATCGCAGGAGTTACCGCATGGGTTCCGTTAAAAATCGCGCTCGCCACTGCATTCATCGGCGCGCTGTTGCTGCCGCTGTTACTCTACCGGCTCAGTTGGAGCTGCTGGCTGATGATTTATTATTTGTGCTTACCCGACGAACTACACGCCAATCGCTCTGAGAACTGCGATGATCTCTCGTTCGAAGAAGAAAAACGCTCGCAGTAGGCAATCAGCTGCACCCAAAGGCAATGTCAACGCCTGCCCAAACTCAAACTAGCGTTGTCAGTCTCGCATGGGCAAACACCCTGCATTCCCCTCCGACGAACCCCACGCAGACGTCGATCGACAAGCGAAAGGCTAATCCGGTGATGCCCTACCAATACTTGATCGCATCTGCTGCTGGCTACTTTTCAACCGCAGCACGACGATACTGAATATAGGCATTCTTTAATGCGCTGTAAGGATCGATCGCACTGCCCTTCATCTGCTGATAACGCTCCATCAGAATCGGACTGCCGACAACAAAAGACGTCGCAGTGTAGCCGGTACGCCATTCCCACTCATCAAGCACGTTGAAGGGCTGCGCAAAAGGATTGACCGCTCGGTCGCCGATGAGACCACCCAGTTCACGCAAGTTCGACGGCCCCAAAAGTGGCAACACCAAATAAGGGCCCTCGCCGATCCCCCAAGCGCCGAACGCTTGCCGAACATCTTCGGAAGCAATGGGTTCAAAGCCTGCGACTGAATCCGCAGGAGTAAAGATGCCCGCGACACCCACCGTCGTGTTGATAGCAAAGCGGCCCGTCTCGACCCATGCCCCTTGCAGGCGGCCCTGCAGGAGATTACCCACCAAACGAACCGGGTATCTCAGGTTGTAAAAGAAATTAGTCGCGCCTTCTTCAACCGGATCGGGCGTAATAGCGGTGTAGCCATCTGCAAGCGGCTCAACGAGGTTGCGATACAGAAAATCGTTAAACTTAAACGTGACCCGGTTGATCGATTCAAACGGGTCGCTGACCCGAACGATTTCCACCACATCGTTTTCATACAGCTCCTCTTCGGACAGAAAGTCCTCCGCAGCGATCAGTGGGCCTGAAAAACCGACCAGCGTCCACAAGGAGACGGCTAGACGCAGGGAATTCTTGTTAAAGTTTAATGCCTTCATTCAATCCTTTTTTATTTAAGAGTTCTTCGAGTTTCTCAATCAATTGAGCACCATTCGCTTTTCGAAAGTGATCATCAAATTGCTGCCGATAGTTGGAAACGACACTGATATCCTCGGCAACAATGTCATAAATTTGCCAACCAGACTTCAAACGCCCCAAGCGATACAGAAGATTAAAGGTTTTATCCCCCAACACAATCGTTGATGGCACCTCCAGTCGCTTCTCCGAGACTTGTATCACTTCGCCGTATGAAACCACTGGTCGCGCCTTGCCATTCAACCCTTCGACATAAGCCTTCACGATTAATTGCTTAATCAGATCCGAGACGCGCCCCTGCTCGTCGATCTTGAGAAGCTTCCAATTGCGCCCCATCGACCGACGAATCAAAATACTCAGATCATAGCGCTCCTCCAAGACCGAACGCACTTTAGCTTGCTTTTGTTCCGCGGTCAGGTGCCCACAGGAATCGGCATAGAGGACATTGAGAGTCGCATCGACGGTGTCACTGAGCCGTTCAAAAGGTTGCTCAGCGCCAAGCGCCGACTGCCCAGCTAGGGTAAACAGGAGTAAAACAATCGCACTAAAGTACTTCATTAAGAATAGGGGATAAATTATTTTGATTCGTCGTCAATACCTCCCAAGGCGAAACGACTGATTAAACCCTCAATATCTAATGCGGCTTCGGTGTCCACGATCATATCCCCCGGCTCCAGTGGAAATCCCGAGCCTCCCGGTGAAAGGTTCAAAAAGCGGTCACCGATCAGCCCAGCAGTCTTGACCGATACAATCGTATCGTCGTCCAACTCGATTTGATTGGGCAACTCGAAGGTCACGATCGAAAAGAAATTCTCGTCGAGCACGATCTCCTTGACCGTCCCCACGCGTACACCCGCGATCTCGACACGACTGCCAGCATTCACCCCGCTAGTGCTACTGAAACGTGCCTTGAGCTCGTAGCTGTCGCGGCCAAAGAACTGCGCGCTGCCGACCTGAATCGCGAGATAGAGCACCGCTGCGAGACCAATGAGTACAAAACACCCAACCAAAAACTCGATCTTCCGATTATTCATATGCGATTTCCTGCTGTATTAATTTGCTGACTGCGACCGTAGTTCGCCTTGTTCAAAAAACCCGAAAGCCCCGATTCTGCATCCGCATTCAGTTCGGATGGTTTTCCGAAAAATTTAATCACCCCGCCGTCGAGCCATGCCACACGGTCACTGATTTCAAACACTTCCGGAATATCGTGGCTGACGAGAAGCGCGGTAAACCCAAAACGCTCGCGGTAATCCGCGATCATTTCAAACACGCTGAACTTACGCTCCGGATCGAGCCCAGTCGTCGGCTCATCAAACAACACGACCTGGGGATTCGTAATCAGCGCACGCGCCAGCGCCACGCGTTTTTTCATGCCACCGGAAAGCTCTCCAGGATAACGTCCCGCAGAATCCTCTAATTCCAAATTCTGCAACATCGCCTCCACCTTCTCGCGGATCTCTGCGGGCTTCAAATGAGTCGCCTCCAATAGAGGCAGCGCAATGTTCTCAAACGCGGTCAATGAATCAAACAGCGCGTTATTCTGAAACATGTAGCTGAACGACACACCGTCCTGTGCCTTCGAGCCGCGACGACTGCGCGCGATCGACTTCCCATCCAACAGGATCTCGCCCGCATCCGGCGTGAGCAAATTGGCGATACACTTGAGCAACACCGATTTGCCGATGCCGCTCTTGCCGATAATGGTCGTCACCGAAGAACGTGCGACCTCCAGGTCCACCCCATCAAGCACCCGGGACGCGCCGAAGTGCTTTTTTAAGCCACGAATTTTAAGAAAAGTATCCATCTACAAGAGGAAAGAAGTAATCAAATAGTCGGTGGCCAGCACGGTCACACTCGACCAGACCACCGCTCGCGTGGCCGATTCACTGACCCCACGCACACCGGGAAAGGAAGCCTTGCGATGCGTATTAAAGCCCCGATACGCACAAATCAAAATCGTCAAAAACCCGAAAACCAGCGCCTTGATAAAACCGCCCTGCACATCCTCGAGGCTCACACTTTCGAACACACGATTCCAATAGACTCCGGAATCCACATTCAACAGCACCGACCCGGTCAAATAACCACCGAAAATCCCGATCAAATCAAAAATCGCAGTCAGCAAAGGAAAACAGAGCACTGCCGCCAACAGCCGCGGCCCGACTAAAAATCCCTTGGGATCAATGCTCATCGTGTACAGTGCGTCGATCTGCTCGTCATTGCGCTGTATGCCCAATTCCGATGCCATCGCCGAGCCCGCTTGGCCCACCACCATTAAGGCGGTCAATACGGGGCCCAACTCACGAATCAAGGACAACGCAACCGCCGTGCCCAAGGCCGATTCTGCGCCAAACTTCACCAGTGTATAGTAGAGCTGCAAGCCCATCACCAGCCCCGTAAACAAGCCCACCGTCGCCACGATCGGGAAACAACGCACCCCGACCTCATGGATCGCGACAATCAGCTTCGACACCCGTCGACGCTGCACAAAGAACCCACGCAAGGCCGCGAACCCAAACAAACTGATTTCCCCAAGCTCGGAAACCGCACCCAAAGCAGAGCGTCCAAATGTGCGTATCATCGAAAAATAAAGGTCAGAAAAGGAAGGGTTAAAAAACCGAAATCACTTTATGACACGCTTCAGCCCTCACTGAAAAGCCGAAAACAAATTTATGTTAGGATTAACCGAAAATACCGCTCGGCAAGATCCATACCGCAGCACTCAACATAAATGCGACGCAGCGTTTGCCTCGACCGGTACCGCTACTTTGATGGCGTCGTGCACCACCCTTAAATCAAAGGATGGTGCGGGTAGACGGAATCGAACCGACGACCTCTGCGTGGAAGGCAGATGTTTTACCTCTAAACTATACCCGCTTAAATCAAAAGGCGTAAAATGGCCCGCTCCCCGCCAATAGGTCAAGTCAGGAATTCAAAGAAAGTCGCCTATTACTATAAAACCTCAGCATCTGAACCGAATACGCGCCTCCACAGTGAGATGACTACAAAACCGTCGATTAATACATGCCGCCTTCGTCCGGCAGCGGCATGGGCTGGTTGAGAGCCTTCTCTTCGATAAAGTCCTGCAAAATCAATGCAGCGGCACGAGAGTCAATCTCTCCGCTTTTACGATCCGGCTTTTTCTTCTGGCCCTTCAAGCCCTGCTCAACCGAGTGACTCGACAACCGTTCGTCAATACGATGAATCGGCAAGCAGAAGCGCTTTGTAATCTCCTCAATAAAGACGTCCACTTCTTTGGCCTTAAAACCAACGCTGCCATTCATATTCAAAGGATAGCCGCACACGATCTCATCAATGCGACGCTCTTTGATCATCTGCTCAATGTGCTGTAAGCGCGCCTTTTTAGATGCCGCCACAGCTGCGGACAACGGCACCGCGATGCCGACCTCGTCCGCATAGGCGAGGCCGATCCGTTTTTCTCCCCAATCAATGCCTAAGTAGTTCACTGTGGTGTTGGCTGTTAGATCACATCAAGCGCTGCAGAGCGCCCTTAGCGCCAATCGCATGCACCAGTCCCTTAATCTCCTGCGCCCGATCCTTATGGCAGACCAGTGTCGCATCACCAGTCTCCACCACAATTAAATCCTTCACCCCCAACAGCGCCACCAGATGGCCCTCATCACGAGAAAAGACAATATTATCGCTAGAGTTCTGCAAATGCGCTTGGCCGCGGACCACATTACCCGCCTCGTCAGCTGGATAGTGACGCGCAATCGCAGGCCACTCGCCCACATCGTCCCAATCAAAACCGGACTCGAGCATCACCACATTTGCAGCCTTCTCAATGATCGCATAATCAACAGAAATTTTTTCCAAATTCGGATAGTGCGCTGCCAACAACGGATCAATCGCAGCACCCGCTGCCAAGCCAGCGTCGATCGCTTGCAAGGCGCTCCAAAGGGACGGCGTATTTTTCTCCAACTCTGCGACAATCGACGCAACGGACCAAACAAACATACCCGCATTCCAGAAATAATCACCGGAATCGAGATAACTTTGCGCCGTATCCAAGTCAGGCTTTTCCACAAAGCGCTTCACCTTGAACACATCACGCCCAGCAAAGTCGCCGAACTTATCACCCTGCTGCATATAACCATAACCCGTAGCCGGAAACGCGGCAGTAATCCCGATGGTCGCCAGCACAGGATCCGCCTCTGCGGCGGCAAAAGCCGCTTCCAAAGTCGAACGCAAGCCAGGTGCATCGTGAATCACTGCATCCGCGGGAAGCATCGCAAAAGAAGCGTGCGGGTTTTCACGCTTCACTAAAATGGTGGCTAGGGCAACTGCGGCAGCGGTGTCGCGCCCAACCGGCTCGCCGATGACCTTGGCGGGGTCCAATTCAGGGCAGACTTCAAGCACCGCATCGCGCTGTTCGGCATTGGTAATCACAAAAACATCCTCAGCGGGCACAAGCCCTTCGAGCCGGTCAATCGTTTGAGTCAACATCGCCTTGTCGCCGACAATCGGCAGTAATTGCTTAGGACACGCCAAGCGGCTCTCAGGCCAGAAACGTTCGCCGCTACCACCCGCCATGATCACTACAAATCTATTTGCCATGCCAATAAAGGTTGTCCGATCACCCAACTTAGCAAGACAGAAGATCCGATTCGCCACCACTTGCCATCAAGAGGCCGATCAATCTTGCGGCCTCCTGCAATAAAGGCAGTCGCCACAAGGAGTACGCGACTGCACTCTGCCTAAAAAAACTGAAATAGTTTAGACGTCCACACCATACAATGGTGTAACTGTCGCCATGCAACTCACCTCTGCCGACAAAGAAACACTACGCCAGGCGCTCTGCGCGCTGGAGCGCTTCATGCTGGAAACGATTCTAAACGCCCGCAAGCAGCACACCAACGAGGAACTTTCAGCGATATCTGAAAAAACAGCTGCCGATGTGATTTACGCCATCGATGCGATCGCGGACCAGGCAATACACACCTGGTTCGAAGCCAACTGGCCAGCAGAGTGGCCCGTGCAAATCGTCATGGAGGGCCTAGACGATGCGAGCACACTCTGCTTCCCCGCCGACACCGCAATCGAAGACACCACACTCAAGTGCATCATCGACCCCATCGATGGCACGCGCGGGATCATGTACGACAAACGCTCCGCCTGGATACTCGCTGGCATCGCACCTCAACGCGGCGCAGCCAATACCCTGGCTGACATCCAAGTGGCCGCCATGACCGAAATCCCCACAACACGGCAATGGCGGGCGGACCAACTCAGTGCCTCCCGAGGCAACGGCATGCAGGCAACCGCATTCGATATACGCAACGACTTCAAACAAGCGCCAGTCGAGCTAGAGCCCAGCAGCGCCAGCGATGTGCAACATGCCTTCGGCACGATCTGCCGCTTCTTCCCCGCTGGCAGCACCCTGCTCTCACAAATCGAAGAGCAACTGTGGGAAACGCTCTATGGTGATTTATGCGATGGCACCCCGCTCGTCTTTAACGATCAATACATCTCTACCGGCGGACAGTTCTACGAAATGCTCAGCGGTCACGATCGCTTCATCGCCGACATCCGCCCCATCGTGTTTCGCGTGTTGGATATCGAAGAAAACCTCAGCGCTCATCCCTACGATGTGTGCTGCGCCCTGCTCCTTGAAGAGGCTGGCTGCATCATCGAGCACCCCGATGGCAGTCCATTGAATTGCCCGCTCGACACCACCAGCGCGGTGAACTGGGTCGCCTACGCCAATAAAGAACTAGCCGGGCACATTCGCCCTGCACTGCGAAAGGTGCTGGGGCGGCTAGTGCCGTAGCGGTCAAAGTAAGCGACTTGCTTTCGCTGGCCGTCCACTCGCATGGTAGAATCCCGCATCGCCAAGATGGTTGGCCACTTAAAGGATGCCAACGACTCAGACACAAAAAAGCCCTTCGCTCAGAGAACGAAGGGCTTTTTGAAATGTTATAAAACGAAGACGTCTTAAGCGCCGACTTGGAAGCGAGCGAAACGCTTGACAACCATGTTTTCGCCCATCTTGGCGATCATCGCAGTGAGGAGCTCCTGCACTGTTTGATCAGGGTTCTTCACGTATGCTTGCTCAAGGAGGCAAGATTCTGCGAGGAACTTGTTGAGCTTACCTTCAACGATCTTGGCAACCGCTTGCTCTGGCTTACCTTCGGCTTGGCCTTCAGCAATCTTACGCTCAGCGTCAACGATCGCAGGATCGATGTCATCACGAGAGACACAAGCTGGGTTAACCGCTGCGATGTGCATAGCGATGTCGCGAACAAGTTGCTTGAAGTCGTCTGTCTTCGCAACGAAATCGCTTTCACAGTTAACTTCGACCATTACGCCGACCTTACCGCCGAGGTGAATGTAAGTCTCGATCAGACCTTCAGATGCATCACGACCCGCCTT
>DOCS01000053.1 GCA_003503355.1 Opitutia bacterium | reverse complement strand
CTCAAAGGTCGCCTAAACTTATTATTGGTCGATAAGACCAACCCTTTCGGTAATCATCACCTGTTACCGCGCGGCATCCTTCGCGAGCCGATCAAGCATCTCTCGCGAGCCAGTTATATTTTTCTCACCAAGTCAGATGGGGTCCGCGACGAGGCGCTGCTTGAACTGATCCGCGAGCACAATTCAAAGGCCGAAATTATCGAATGTTCGCACCAGCCGCAGTATTTGCAGGCTGTCGATAGCGGCGAGCGCCTGCCGCTCGACACATTGAAGGGCGCGCACATCGCTTCATTTAGCGGTATCGCCTCGCCGGAAAGTTTTGAGAAAATGTTGCGCGGTTACGGCGCCGAGATTCGGTACAATCAACGCTTTCTCGATCATCACCGCTTTACACGCGCAGAGATCAAGCATCTGTATGAACAGGCGGGCAAGGGCGGGATCGATATGATCGTGACTACGGAGAAAGATGCGGTGCGCCTGTTCGACGACATCAAGCCGACGATTCCGATCTACTTCCTGCGCCTCGAAATCGACATTCTTTCCGGAGAAGAAGACTTCGAGGATGCTGCGGCGCGTATTTGTCAGCCGCGCAATACCCAAGCGCAAATGGCGCGCCCTTCACGGTCTACGTTTCCCGAAAAATCCGAATGAGGCTTGATTATATAGCTGATTAGCGTCACCAATAGGGCCTCTTTTATCTAACCCCAACACAGCAAACATAACAATGTCGTCCACTCCCGTCGGAACCACTTCCAATCCTGAAAATAAAAACATCGAGGACCTTGAGGTTAAAGATGCGCAGATCATTTTTAATTCCGTCTGGACGATGCTTGTCGAAGAACTGGGCGAAGAAAATCTGCGCTTCCCGAAGGAGATTTTCTGGCTAAATGGTGCGCCCGGAGCCGGTAAGGGGACTAATACCAACTTCATTATGAAGTATCGCGACCTGACCGCACCGCCACTGGTGGTCAGCGATTTGCTGCAGAGCCCCGCCGCCCGCAAGTTGATCGATACTGGCAGGTTGGTCGGCGACCGCGAAGTGATTGGTATTATCTTTCGCCAGCTGCTGGACCCGGTGTATCAGAGCGGCGTGGTTCTGGACGGTTTTCCGCGTACAAAGGTGCAGGTGGAGTGTGTGAAGCTGCTGTTCAATCAACTGGTCGCGTTGCGTAACAAGTATGCCAACACGCTGCTTTCGACGCATTTCAAGAAGCCGCACTTTCACATCGTGGTGCTCTTTGTCGATGAGAAGGAGAGTGTGAAGCGCCAGCTTTCCCGTGGTCATAAGGCGATCGCACACAACGAAGAGGTACGCGAATCCGGCGATGGCGAACTCGAAGAAATCCGCCCGACCGATACAGACCCCGAAGCGGCACTCGATCGTTATCGCACATTTAAGGAGAAGACCTATGGCGCACTGAAAGACCTGCGCGCGATTTTCTTCTACCACTTTATTAACGCGCACGGCACGATCGAGGAAGTGCGTGCGCGTATCGATCAGGAACTTCAGTATCAGGGCTCGCTCGAGCTGGATGAAGCGACCTATGATCGTCTCTCACGGATTAAGATTGCGACGACACTCTCTAAACATGCCCGACAGGAGTTGGTTAATCGCCTCGATTCCTACGAAGAGCGGCAGACCGAGCTCTTCAGCCAGGTCGTCGAACTGATCAAGAACGACTTCATGCCAATCGTTATGCGCCATGCGATTTCCGGCAAGGCATTGGTCAATTCGGAGAATCCCATTTTTAACAACCCCGATGCGCTCTCCATGCTCATAGATATTTTCTCTGAGCGCGGTTACCATGCGATTATCGACATTCACCGCGAAGAAGTTCCCGAGTCGGTCGATCCCAAGACCTTTAAGATCAGCACCCGCATCAAACGCATCTACCGTGTGCGTATTCAGTTTAAGGGCTCAGAGATCCGACGAGGACGATAGAGACGCAGAACTTGCTATTGAAGCGGTTGGTTGAAGCTGGCGGTCGTGCCTGCAGGCTATGCTTGCACTGTCGGTGGTCAGTTAATCGCCAACCGCTTCATTGTTTTCCCCCGCTTAGGCTGCCGGATTGAGCGGTCAGTGAGCTAAGGCGTCGGGTAGGACAGCGCGGCTTCGATACAATACGTCACCGAAATGCCGCCTCGGTAGTTGCCTGCCAGCTGGAGGCCGGCGTGCTTGCGTTCGATGTGCTCCATGCGTGCCAGTTGCGTGCCGTAGCCTAATTTGTACTGCGGGATCGCTTGTTCCCAGTGCTTGTGATGCACGAAAGTCGGTGGGCCGCTGACGCCGAGCAGCTGTTGTAGCTCGGGCAACACGGTCGCTTTCAGCTTTTCGGTATCGGCCGTGGCACACTCGGGTTGGCGCTCGCCACCGACGAACACGGTGAGCAAGACTTCGTTCGCCGGGGCGCGTCGTGCGAACAGGCTGGATGGGAACAGCACGCCGAGGATTTTGCGTGCTTCGCATTCGGGGACCAGTGCACCGAATCCGTCGATCGCATGCGCAATGTGCTGCCTTTTAAAGCCCAAGCTCAGTACGGAGACCGGCGGGTAGTGGATGGTGTTGAGCTCGCGTAGCTCGTCTTGCAGTGCAGCGTCGAAAGGTAAATGAGCCAGACGGTGCGCGGGCACGGTGACAATCAGTCGATCAAAGCTGTTTTCAGTGATTGTTCCGTCGGCACTCGACCACGTCACGCTCCAGTGGCCGTCGGTCTTTCGCAGGGATTGAATGGATACCCCCGTGTGCAGTGAGTTGCCCAGTGCCGCCGCGAGTTTTTCCGGCAGCTCTGCCATGCCATTTTCGAAAGAAATAATACGCTTGCGGACTTTGGGACCTTTCGCGGCGCGTGCGGCTTTCAGCTTGGCGATCCCGCCACGAATGAGTCCGCCGTGGTGTTGCTCCAGTGCATACAGCTTGGGAAAGGCGTGCGGCAGGGAGAGCTGTTCCGGGTCGCCTGCATAGATGCCGCCCACTAGTGGGTTGATCGCGTAGCGGTACAGTTCGTCGCCGAGTCGGCGGCGCATGAAATCGGCTACGCTTTCTTCGCTGTTCGCCGGTGCGGCTTTAATAAACGGTTCGGCGAGCACGCGGAGTTTGGCGGCACAGGACCACAGTGGCGTGGCGATCGCGGAGAGCGGCCCCATCGGGACCGCGTGCGGCTTGCCCGCGCGCACGATGAAGCGCTTCTTGGCCTCCGGTTTGGCTTCAATTATGGCTGCTTCGAGGCCAGGGATGCTGTAAAGGAAGTCCTCAATTTCTAGGCTGTTGAGCAGGATCGAGTTGGGGCCTTCTTCGGCCAGATAATCGCCTTCACGGTGACTGCGCAGTGCACCGCCTGCGAGTGCCGATGGCTCCAGCACCGTGCAGGCGTGGCCGCTGCGTTTCAGTTGCCAAGCTAAAGCCAGCCCGCTGATGCCCGCCCCAATGATGCAGGTCCTCGGGGGCGATTTGTGGTCGGCGGATGTCATGTGCAGCGGTGAATAACGCGGCTGCGTCTAAGCGTTCTTGCGGCCGGTGACGACTTCCATCAGCGCTTCGACGCATTCGACCTTGGCGCTGGGGATCATTCCGTGACCAAGGTTGAAAATGAAGCCGGGCTCTGGCCCTGCTTGGTCGAGCACGCGCTGTGCCTCGCGGCGCACGATCTCCGGCGTGGTGGTCAGGGTGACAGGATCGAGGTTGCCCTGCATCGCGATGCCATCGCTGAGGGTGTTGCGCATGTCACGCAGATTCATCGTCCAATCGAAGCTGAGGATGGATGCACCGGTGTTAATTTGATCGGCGGCTTTGTGTCCCATGCCTTTGGCATACAGAATGACCGGCACGCGCTGCTTGAGCTCGTTAATAATGCGATGAATCCAGCGCAGTGACCACGCTTCGTAGTGATTGGCCGGACAGATCGCGCCCCAGGAGTCAAAGATCTGTAGTGCGTCCGCTCCGGCATCGATTTGCATGTGCAGATACTCGACGATCGCCTTTGTCAGTTTCTGCATCAGCGCTTCAAATTGTTCCGGTTGGTCCCAGGCTAGCTTTTTGATCGCCACAAAGTCCTTGGCCGAACCCCCTTCGAGCATGTAGCAGGCGAGGGTCCAGGGCGAACCACAGAATCCGAGCAACGCGGTCTCATCGCCCATTTTGGAACGAGTCAATTTCAGCGCTTCGGCCACGTAGTTGAGCTTTTCAGTGATTTTGGATCCGTCGAGGGCGGCGATTTTTTCCGGCGTATCGAGCAGGTAATCCATGCCGATGCCACCTTGATCGCGAAAGTGGTAGCCTTGGCCGAGGGCTTCGGGGACGACGAGAATGTCGGAAAAGATGACTGCGGCATCGAGCGGGAAGCGTTTGAGCGGCTGAAGCGTGACTTCGGCTGCCAGTTCGGGTGTGCGCACCATGGTGACAAAGTCGTGTTGTGCCTTCAGTGCGCGATACTCTGGAAGGTAGCGACCGGCTTGGCGCATCAGCCAGATCGGCGGACGGTCAACGGGTTGGCAATGTGCTGCGGCGAGGAAACGTTCACGTGAGTTCATGGTGTTTATAAAAATGCTAAAAATCTAGAAAGTGGGATGCTGCTCTGTTGTCGGGTGGCCCCAGCAGTACGCGAAAAAGTGGAGAGGTGTGCGAAACTTTTTTTGAGTGTTTCAGCCGTTTAAAGTGTTCGCGTGTTCCGACACCCAGTCTTGTGGCTTGAGGAAGACGTCGTATAGTGCCGCTTCGGCGGAACCGGGTTCGGGTTGCCAGTCGTAATCCCAGCGCACCAGCGGCGGCAGCGACATAAGGATCGATTCCGTCCGGCCTTTGGACTGTAGCCCGAACAGGGTGCCGCGGTCGTGCACGAGGTTGAACTCGACATAGCGCCCGCGGCGATAGAGCTGAAACTTGCGTTCGCGCTCGCTGTAAGTGGCGGCTTTGCGCTTGGCTACGATCGGTTGGTAGGCTGGCACGAAATGGTCGCCAACGGATTGCATCAGCGTAAACGCCTGCTCAAATCCACCTGAAGTGAAGTCGTCGAAGAAAATACCGCCGATGCCACGCGCTTCGTCGCGGTGCGGCAGATAGAAATAGCGGTCGCACACCTCCTTGAATTTTGCATACAGCTCCGAACCGAATGGATCGCAGGCTGCCTTTGCGGTTTGGTGCCAATGCACCGCATCTTCGGTTTGCCCGTAGTAGGGGGTTAAATCGAAGCCGCCGCCGAACCACCAGATTGGATCGCCGTCTTTCGGTTCAGCGTAAAAGAATCGCACGTTCATGTGCGTGGTCGGTACATGCGGGTTGAGTGGGTGACAGACCAGCGATACGCCCATCGCCCGAAACGGGGCGCCGGCCAGCTGTGGACGTTTGGCGGTGGCTGAGGGCGGTAGATTCGCGCCCCGAACATCAGAAAAGTTGATCCCTGCTTTTTCAAAAACGGCACCGTTTTCCATCACGCGTGAGCGTCCGCCACCACCTTCGGGGCGCACCCAGCTATCTTCCCTAAAATGCTGGCCGCCGTCCTCTTGCTCGAGAGCGGCGCTAATACGGTCTTGGAGGTTGAGCAGATAGCTGCGGACGGTTTCTGGGTTCACGGTTTGCATCAAAGCGAAGAACTTGTTGCAGAATACGCCGAGGCACAAATACTTTTAGAATGCCTGAACATCTTTTCCCCTCCTCGTTGGCTCAAAAATTGCCGGAATCCGTTGTTATTTTCGGCTGTGGCTATGTCGGCACTGCCTTGGCAGAGGCACTGCTCGCGGCGGGGGTGCGGGTCGGCGCGTTGACACGTAATGCGGCCACCGCTCAGCAGCTGCGCCACCTGGGCTTGGACGAAGTGGTCGTTGCTGACTTGGACAGTGAGGCCTGGCACACGCAGCTGTCTGCGCGGTATGAAGCGGTGGTGAACTGCGTCAGCTCGGCCGGAGGGGGCATTGACGGCTATCGAAAATCCTACCTCGAGGGCCAGCGATCAATTTTGAAGTGGGCCGAGGGGCGCGTGATCCGTGCTTATCTCTACACCAGCAGTACGTCGGTTTATCCGCAGGATGATGGCCGATCGGTTGACGAAACGGCAGATACTACAGACGCACCGAAAACCGGGCAGGTGCTGCTGGCATCGGAGCGTCTGCTGGCCGATGCCGCAGCGTCTTTCGGGTGTTGGTATGTTTTCCGATTGGCTGGAATCTATGGTCCCGGCCGGCACTACTTACTCGATCTCCTGCGTTCGGGGGCGCCGGTGATCCCCGGCAGTGGCGACTATTTTTTAAACTTAATCCATCGCGACGATATCGTGATCGCCATTGGCACCGCGTTAGCCAACTCGTCGCCGGAGCGTTCGGGTATCTATAATGTGGCCGACAGCCATCCAGCCACGAAAGCACAGTTGGCTCAATGGCTGGCTGAAGCGCTCGGAGTGGCGCAGCCTCGTTTTGATCCAGATGCGGTGTCCTCGCGTCTGCAACGCCGCGGTGGGCGCATGGTGAGCCGTCAGATATTGAGCACCAAGTTGGCCCAGTCGCTCGCGTGGAAGCCGCTGTTCAAAGACTTTCGCGACGGATACCGCTCACTCTTGGCCGAGCAGGAACTTGAGTGAAAGATGAATGCGAGTGCGGCGCTCGGGCGGACTTGCGTGCTGCTACAGGACATCAGCCCCTTGGCTGTGGCCATCTCTGTAAGTAGCTTAGGTGGCGAACTCGGCAAGATCTGTAGGCGACTCGAGATTGTTGGCAGCCAAAGGTGCGCGCTGTCAATAGGGTCGGGCCTGCTGCACGGTTTGCGTTTATCGCCAATCTCTGTGTCGTTTTTTAAGCGCTGGCAGCCGGATTTGGGATGAAAGAGGGTTGCCTGTTCGCTCAGAACTGGTAAAGTAATTAACTATGCCCCTAAATAAAGTATCTGTTACTATTCTCTTAAAAGAAAAAAGCGCTTCTGTTTACTCTGTCGCAGTCAATTCGACAGTTGCAGCTGCTGTTGCTGAAATGAATAGCCATCGTGTCGGCTCCGTGATGGTCAAAGATTCGGAGCGTGTGGTTGGCATCTTTACCGAGCGTGATGTGCTGACGCGTGTGGTCGCAGCGGGTAGAGATCCGAATACGACACCAGTACGGGAGGTGATGACTGAACAGTTTAAATTCATTACTCGGGAGACCTCGATTGAGGACGCCATGCAAGTCATGACCGAAAAGCGCGTGCGCCACTTGCCCGTAATGGATGGTGAGGAGCTAATCGGGTTGCTGTCGATCGGCGACATGACGCACTGGTTGCTCAAGGTCAATGAGATGGAGGCTGAAAATTTGCGCCGCTATGTCTTCAGCGATTATCCCGGTTGATTCGGTCTGTTCAGCGCGTGTTTTATTCCAAAATCCTCAGTTGTGTTCAGCTGGGGATTTTTTGTGGTGCGGCCGGCAAGGCGCACTTGTTTGACAGTGATGATTAAGAACAGTGATCAACGTCGGTTATTCGCCTGGTTGGGGGAAGCGTCGGTTGTCGATGCAGGAGCGGCTGACGTGACGATCCGCATACTTCGATGATTGAATCTTCATGGGATTCGCTTCTCTCTGGGCGTGCCAGAGGTCGCAATCACACGGATTCATCGTATTTCGTTCCAGATTGGCGAGTTCGCACATCTCAATCGGCTTGACTCAACCTCTGCGCTTCGTGGACACTCCGGCCTTTCATTTAACACATAATCCAAACAGGACAATTTTATGGCAGGAGTAGGTAAACTTTTGAAACAGGCCCAGAAGATGCAGAAGCAGATGGAGGCCGTCCAAGCAAAGCTCGCCGAGCAAGCAATTGAAGTCTCCAGTGGCGGCGGTGCGATCAACATCACAATCAACGGGCAGGGGGAATTCCAGGGGATTAAAATCGACCCTGAATTTCTAAAGGAAGAGGCTGAATTCGTCGAAGAAACCTTGCTCGCTGCGGTGCAGGAAGCCGCGGCCAAAGCCAAGGAAACCAGCGAAGAAGCCATGGGGTCGGTTACCGGCGGCATGGGCGGCTTTCCAGGATTTTAATTGCACCCGTGACGCCTGCTTTTGAGACGCTGTTGCAGGAGCTCAAGCGCCTGCCGGGCTTGGGCTTTCGATCAGCCGAACGCATTGCTATGCATTTGCTGGTCGAGAAGCCCGATGCGATGGCAGATTTGCTCGTGGCGATGGGCGAGGCGCGCGATGCGGTCTGCCGCTGCGAGACCTGTGGCAACCTTGCCGAGAGCCCAGCATGCGCGATCTGCGAGGATGAGCGCCGCAACCGGGCTTCCATCTGCGTCGTGGAGCATGTTCCCGATCTGATTGCAATCGAACGCTCCGCTGCATGGAAGGGGCAGTATCACGTCCTGCATGGTAAGCTTTCGCCCATTCATGGCGTTGGTCCCGAAGATCTGAACCTGCAAAGCCTCAAAGCGCGGATTGAATCGGGTGAGATCACCGAGTTTGTGCTCGCGCTGTCCAACGACATCGAAGGTCAAGCGACCTGTCATTACATACAAGAAGAGATCGTCGGCCAGCGTCCGATCAAAGTCACGCGGATCGGCTTTGGTTTGCCCAGCGGCGGCGGGGTGACCTACGCCGACTCCGTCACGCTACGCAGTGCGTTGGAAGGTCGCCGCGATTACCACTAGTGTGGCCGTCGGCGGTAGTGCGTCGTCAGTTGTTGATAATGAGATGCGATGCGAATGGTCATTCGCTATCAGCAACTGAAAAGCGGGTGTCGTATAACGGCGATTATGTGACCTTCCCGCGCTTGAGACGAGAGTACGACTCCCTCCACCCGCACCAGTTTATTAACGACTTATGCTTGATTTGGATAAGCAAATGTCGTAAGTCGCGCTACAAAATCACTGAGTTTGAAAACCAACGCCTCGCTGCAGGCCGGCAACTCCGAGGCCATCATCCGCAAGCACGACCTCGACCTCAAATCCACCGAAGAGGCCGACCAATTCTGGCGCATCACCCCCGCCGGCACCGATTGCACAAAAGGGAAGGGCGCTTCGTCCCGCAACCCGTCGCCTAGGGCCGTGACACCAGCGCCCGCTGAATCGAACGCAGCGCCGCCTGCACCGCCTCCCGCCGTTGTTGCGGGTGTGCGATCGCCAAGCCGCGGCCAAAGGCCAGCAAGGCCGCACGCCGCGACGCAATCGAGCTCAGGTAGCCCAGCGCCGCGTCCACCGCCTCGCTGCGCATCTCGCGCTCGTCGCAGTGTTCTGCCGCCTCGCGCAACACCTCCACCGCATGCTGGATGTCCTCCAGTCGTGTCCGCGCCGCCTCATCGGCGCGAAAGCCGAGCCGGCGCGCGCCTGTATCATTATATTGGTAGGTCATTAAGGTGAACGTAAGTTCACCTATTTAAATCTACAAGCATAGACTCCCAGGACTTTGCCAGCTGCACGGATCGTCACTGCCGATCGATGCCCTTTGAGCGGGCCATTCCGCATGCAGCGCGCGTCCAAAACCCGTAGGGCC
>DOCS01000015.1 GCA_003503355.1 Opitutia bacterium | reverse complement strand
TGCTAGGCGGCGGTCGATCTTTCCGATACACCTCCGGCTCAATCTATGTCGCACCGTGAAGTGCGGCCGCATGCTTCGGGAGCAATCCGACTTTTGAGCAGGCATTTATTATTCAAGCTGAGGTGAACACACCCAGTCAGCAAAGAGTCGCATGATCGGATAGCCGTCTATTAAAGGCGGGCAGAGCGTCTCACTACTCAAAACACATCGTTATGTTATTTTCAGAAATGGGACTTCTTCCCGAACTCGTTGCAGCCGTCGAAGCCAAGGGCTATACCGAACCGTCGCCAATTCAAGCCCGCGCCATACCTGCTGTTCTCGAAGGACGTGATGTTCTGGGCGGCGCACAAACAGGCACTGGCAAAACTGCCGCCTTTAGTCTGCCGATGTTGCAGATTTTGTCCAAAGCGGAGTTTAATGGCCAAAACAAGCGCCCACGTGCGCTGGTGCTGGCGCCCACTCGTGAACTCGCCGCACAGGTGCACCAAAGCATCGTCGACTATGGACAGCATGTGAACATGCGCTCTTTTGTGATCTTCGGCGGCGTGGGGTTCCAGCCGCAGATCAATGCAGTCCGCCGTGGGCTTGATATTATCGTGGCCACTCCAGGTCGCTTACTCGATCTCTGCCAGCGTGGTGACTTGCAACTCTCGAATATTGAGATTCTGGTGCTCGATGAGGCTGACCGCATGCTCGACATGGGCTTCATTCATGACATCAGGAAGATTCTGCAGCTGATTCCTGAAAAACGACAAAATCTGTTTTTCTCGGCAACCTATTCGAAAGATGTGAAAAAGCTCGCTGACTCGATGTTGCACAATCCGGTCGAAGTCGAGGTGGCCGCGCGCAATGCGACCGCGGATCGTGTCGACCAAGAGGCGTATATTGTCAGTCAAAAAGCGAAGCCACAATTTCTTGCTGAAATGATTGAGCAGGGCGCGTGGACTCAGGTGCTCGTCTTTTCTCGCACCAAGCATGGCGCTAATAAGCTAGCCACGTATTTGGATAATCAAGGCATCGGTGCGATGGCGATTCATGGTAACAAGAGCCAGTCTGCTCGTGAGCGTGCATTGGCATCTTTTAAGGCGAACAAGATTCGCGTGTTGGTGGCGACCGACATCGCTGCGCGTGGTCTGGATATTGCGGATCTGCCGCATGTGGTGAACTACGAGCTGCCGAATATCCCGGAAGATTACGTGCACCGTATCGGCCGCACTGGGCGCGCCGGTAAGGCGGGTAATGCCGTCTCGCTGGTCTGCGACGTGGAAGAGGGCTACCTGTGGGACATCGAGAAGACGATGAAGAAGGAGATTCCGCTCTTCAAAATCGATGACCGTGGTGAGAAGATTTCGGTGCCGCGTCCAGCAACGCGCTCCAAGCTGTCACGTCCTGCTCCTGGGCAGCAACAACGCCGTGGTGGTGGCGGTGGTGGACGTCAAGGTGGGGGCGGAGGTAAAGGCAGACCGCAAGGCGGCCGCTCCGGCGGAGGCCGTCCACAAGGTGGTGGTCGCAGTGGCGGTGCCGCATCCAGTTCAGGCTCTTCACAAGGGGCAGGGCCGAGTGCAGACCGCGCGCGTAAGCGCAATCGCTAGTGATATTATGAAAAACGCTCTCCTGATCTTGGGAGGGCGTTTTTTATAGGTGGAGCATTTGAACCGGTGTCAACTTTTTGAGGCTTAAACAAGCGCTGAGGCGCTTTTCATTCGCCAAGTGGGCGCAGGGTATTTAGCGCAGTAGGGTATGAGTTCTATTGATGATTTACTTCAAACTGTAGCGGCGTTGCGGGAACCAGAGACTGGGTGCCCTTGGGATATTGAGCAGGATCACCAGTCGTTGGCCGAGTGTTTAGTCGATGAGTGCTGCGAATTGCTGCAGACGATTGACCGGCTCGACATGGATCACATGGAGGAGGAGCTGGGTGATGTGCTGATGCAAGTCGTGATGCACGCGCAGATTGCCAAGGAGTCGGGGGCTTTTGATTTCGAGTCCGTTTGTCGCGTGGTGAATGAGAAGTTGGTGACGCGTCATCCGCATGTGTTTGGCGACAGCGCGCATCTCGATGACTCCAGTGCGGTGCTCAAGCAATGGGACGAAATCAAAGCGGCCGAAAAGAAACGCGGCCCTCAGCAGATTGGGCGTTTTAAGGACCTGCCCAAGCAACTCCCCGCGCTGATGTTTGCGCAGGATGTGTATAAGCAGATTCAAAAAAAGAAGATGGACGCTTCCGATGTGCTGGATGAGGGCGGCATCGCGATGACGTCGGCGGCTTTGGCTGCCGATGAGGCGGCACTGGGCAAGCAGTTATTCGAAATCGCTGCAGCCTGCCGGATCAAGAAGATCGATCCGGAATCTGCGCTGCGACGTTATACGCAGAATGTGGTCGATCAGTTGGAGCAGGGGGCGGCGGTGCCCGAATAGAACAGACGAGATGAGCTTCGTCTCGTCTCTCGAGCCTCGCGCTGATATCTAATGAACTACGCGGAGGGGGGCTCTCATTAAGTGATCTATGGATTTTCTTCTCAGTAGCGGCGAATCAGTTGCCGTGCAGGTACAGCGTCGCAAAGGTGCCAGGCATCTGCGGCTCAGGCTCGATCGCAGTAATCAGGTGGTTGTCTCGGTGCCGTGGTGCTGCTCGGACCACGAGGCGTTGAAGTTTGTGGCGAAACAGCGCGATTGGCTGGAAGGTCAATTGGCGCGTGTGCCGGCTGTGCGTGACCTGCCGGATTGGCTTGAGGAATATCCACAGCTCACTGGAAGTGGGGATCGTTTCGCGGTTCGCGTCGAGGAGACGGAGCGTGGGCGAGCGGATTATATCTTTGAGGAAAATGGTGCGGTGATCGTATTGCGCGTGCCGGCAGCAATCGAAGATCCGGATGCGGGTTTGATGCAGTTGGTTCGCCGTTTCGCGAAAGACGCGATGGCTTGTCGCGTGGCCTATCATGCCAAGCGATTGGATTTGAAGTTTACTAAACTGAGCGTGCGCGATCAAGCAAGTCGATGGGGCTCATGCTCATCTAGTGGCGGGATCTCGCTGAATTGGCGACTGGTTCTAGTCGCACCAGAATTGCAGGACTATGTGATCCTGCATGAGTTGGCTCATTTGACGGAAATGAATCACTCGCGTCGATTTTGGGCGTTGCTGGATCAGTATGATCCGAGTCGTGAGGCCAACGAGACTGCGTTGGATGCGATCGCCTCAGTCATCATGCGGGTAGGGCGAGGCTAGTTATTTGCGCAAATTTGGAATCGGTTGAAAGCGCACGCCGATCATATTGTAGTCAGCGTGGGTGCCTTCAGCGAATGTCGCATCTTTAGGAGGATTGAGCATGCGTCCTTCGGCAATCATCGTGAGTTCGACGCTTAAATAATCTTCAGAGCTCAAGCGGACGGTGTAGCTGCCGTCCTTCAAATTGCTAATCGGCACTAAATTGCGACCCATGGCAAGGCGTTCGACCGAGTGAGGTATACTGCCGTCCGCAGCGATAAACTCGATACGCGCGCCGGGGCCGGTTTTGCTGTATTGGGTGAATTCGACCATGTGCTCGTTGGCGTAGCGGATGCCGACGTGCAGGATTCCCGGGGTCTTCTCTGTCGCCTTGGGGCCCAGGTAGATGAAGAGGCTGCCGACGATGGCGGTAAATATGACCAAGCCGATGGCAACATATTTGCCCTGTGATTCAAAAGCTGTTGTAGTGCTGTTCATTTTGAGCAAAATGAAGTGAGAATTCGGAGTTGAGAAGCCTGAATTTGTTTTTTACTAAGAATAGCGCGCAAGGTGGCGGGGGGCCGTTTGTGGTCCGAGTGTATTAGCACTGTAAATTTAACTAACCACTAGTATCTCTTTTGCTAATTGATTGGCCCGATTTGGAACAAGTCATTGCTTTGGAAATTCAATCACCCTAAATCTTGGGTTTTACTCCTCAACATGAAACACGCATAGCCCTAATCCCCGCGGATTTTATGCGATTTCGTTAACTCTTTAACATCAACGTAATCAGCATTTTGGTTTCCTTCGGGATTAAATTTGCTGATAAAAACGGTTGCCATGCTAAATGGCCGCATTCTTAACAGATCTTTTTAACAGTAATGGATAGCGAAAAAACAACTACTCGCAAAGGATTTTTCAAACGAGCAGGACTGGCATTTGCCGGCGCCTTTGCTCTATCTGGTGCAATGCGCACTGAATCAAATCCGAACACGAAACAGGTCGCCTCCTCGGACGCGCCGAGTGCGATGTCTCGCATCCGTCCTGCCAAAGGAGCGGTTGAGCGTAAAATCGTCTAATTTTTAGGCGTTTATAATTTCTAACATATAAGCGATGGCGAACGTATTTCCGAGGTGGGTCAACACGATCCCAATTAAAGTAATGGTAGCACTAGTGCTCACCGGGGGTGCAGTCACTCTTGGGATTACTTACTATTTCACGCCCAAGTATACACGGGTAGGCTACGCGCCGACACAGCCAGTGGCCTTTAGTCACGCGCTGCACGCGGGCCAACTTGAGTTGGATTGCCGTTACTGTCACACCTTTGTGGACCGTTCCGAGCATTCCAATGTGCCAGCCTCTAATGTCTGCATGACGTGTCACAGTATGGTGCGTAAGGACGATCCGATGCTCGCTCCTGTGCGTGACAGCTATGAGTCGGGCGAGCCGATTCCCTGGGTGCGCATTCACAAAACTCCCGACTATGTCTATTTCAATCACTCTGTGCACGTAAACCGCGGGATCAGCTGCGTCGAGTGTCATGGCCGTGTGGATGAGATGGAAGTCGTCGAGCATGCGAAGTCATTTAGCATGAGCTTCTGCATGGACTGTCACCGTAATCCGGAAGACAGCATACGACCAATCGAGGAAGTTTACAATTTGGATTGGGAGCGCCCCGATACAGACGAATTTAAGGAAAAAGCTGAAGGCTTTGTTCACGACTGGAAGGTCAACCCACCACAGAGCTGCTCAGGCTGCCACCGTTAATCGACATTTTTTAGATAATGAAGAACACTGAATTTTCAGGCCCACGCTACTGGAAGAGCCTCGACGACCTGGCGGAAACGCCTGCTTTTAATGATTGGGTCGAGCGCGAATTTCCCGCCGGCGCTTCCGATATGGAAGGTGTCAATCGTCGCCATTTCATGAAGGTGATGGCTGCTTCCTTTGGCCTTGC
>DOCS01000187.1:6940-9933 GCA_003503355.1 Opitutia bacterium | reverse complement strand
GCTGTACTGAGGTTTTACCAAAATCGGTAAAGAGCTTGTGCATTTCATGCTCTGGAATCCCTGGCCCTTCATCTTCCACCGCAATCGTCAGTATCGTATTCACCTCCTTAACAACGACCCGAACAAAGGAACCGAAAGGTGAATACTTCACCGCGTTACTCAGAAAATTGTCCATCAAGCGACGAAACTGAACCTTATCGAGCATCAACGACTCGGCCCCTCCCCGATGATCTAATTCCAAGCGGATGGACTTCTTCTTCGCGGTGAACTGGTATATATTAAGAGAGGAAGTTATAATCTCAAATACCCGGCAAGGCTCCATCTCTGGATGCTCCTCGCCACTTTCGATCACAGACAGGTCGAGCAGTTCATCAAGCAAATGTAGCATTGAAGCAGAAGTCCCCTGTATCGTTTCGGCTATTTCCTGCTGCTCGTCATTTAGCGACCCGCTCTCCACGAGTATCTCAGTCAGCCCCCGAATCGAAGCCAGCGGATTGCGCAAGTCATGCGAGGCGACCCCCATAATATGATTCTTCGCCAGATTCGCTTTCTTTAGACCTTCAATAAATATATTCTGAGAACGCAACAATATCCGCACCCTCAAGTGATTGCGTATCCGCGCCATCGCTTCGTGGCGATTCAGTGGCTTCGAGATATAATCACAACCGCCCGCTTCGAGACCATCCACGATCGACCCCGTATCGGAGCGCCCGGTGACAAAAATAATTGGCACCTCAGCCACGCTCGGCATCGCCTTCAGCTTGCGGCAAGTCATAAAACCATCCATCCCGGCCATCACCACATCGAGCAGAATCAGATCCGGGACGTTGGCCACAATGCAAGCCAACGCTCCTACGCCGCAATCTGCCTCATCCACCACAAAGCCGCTGCGCTCCAGAATTCGACGCAATAGCTGACGAATCATCGCATCATCGTCGACGACAAGTACCCGCGCCCCCTCAATATTAACTGCCTCGATTTGATTCACAACAATTAGAAATTACAAAATGCACAAACGTGCTGACTCGGCCTAAAGTCAATCGGCAGGGGCACTCGATTGAACATTCATAGACGATTTAACATTGCACCCGCCGCCCCCCTGACCATTTTCTTCCGGCTATGCTTCAAGCTGGTATCGTAGGTCTCCCCAATGTGGGCAAAAGTACACTGTTCAACGCTCTTACGCGCACACGTAAGGCTGAGTCGGCAAACTATCCGTTTTGCACGATCGACCCCAACGTGGGCGTGGTCCAAGTGCCAGATCGTCGACTGGAGCCACTGCGCGAAATTTCGAAGACTAATAAAGTCATTCCCGCAGCGATCGAATTCGTTGATATCGCCGGACTCGTCGCGGGTGCCAGCAAGGGCGAAGGATTGGGCAACAAGTTCCTCGCCAACATCCGCGAAGTCGATGCCATTGTACACGTGGTGCGTTGTTTCGATGACGACGACATCATCCACACCATGGCCAGCATTGATCCGCTCCGTGATATCGAAATAATCAACACGGAGTTGATCCTCGCCGACATCAGCTCGCTGGAAGGTCAGCAGGACAAATTGGTCAAAAAGGCCCGTGGCGGCGACAAGGAAGCGGCCGAGAACGTCGCACTCATCGAGCGCCTGATCCCTCACCTCAACGAGACCAAGCCGGCGATTACCCTCGACATGACTGACGACGAACTCGTCGTGATCAAGCGCCTTTGCCTCCTTTCAGCCAAACGCGTGCTGTATGCTTGCAATGTTGCCGAGACAGACCTCGCCGACTATTCGGGCAATGCCTACGTCGCAGCCGTCGAGAAATTTGCCCACGAGCACCACGGTGCAGGCACTTGCGTCGTTTCAGCCTCCGTCGAAGCCGAGCTAATCGACTTTGACGACGAAGAAGCCTCAGAGTATCTCGAATCACTCGGCGTCCAGGATTCTGGCGTTTCGCTCCTCATTCGTGCGACCTACGATTTGCTCGGCCTGGCCTCCTACTTTACTGCGGGCGTGCAAGAAGTGCGTGCATGGACTTTTAAAACAGGGATGAAAGCACCGCAATGTGCTGGCGTCATCCATACCGACTTTGAATCAGGCTTCATCAAAGCCGAAGTGGTCGCCTACGACGATCTGATCGAAGCCGGCAACGTCGCCAAAGCCCGTGACGTCGGCAAGTATCGCCTAGAGGGCAAGGAATACGAATTCAAAGACGGCGACGTCGCATTGTTCCGCTTCAACAACTAAGCGATGTTTCGTACCAAAGTGTAAGGTAAGCTGGGTTGATTGCGTTCATTTAGCTTTAACAGGGCAACACATCAGGGACTGCTTACCTGGACACGGACCCTACCCGATGACCGACCCACATGACCGCAAAGATGCAACGTTTCCAAAAAAATCTCCGACAACAATCAATCTTCTTCCTGGCTGGCCTCATAGCGCTTAGCCTCACAGGTTGTGAAAAAGCTCAGCCAGTAAGCTATCAGATTCCGAAAAAGGAGCAGGTCGTACAGACGCCGGGACCACTGAGCACTCCAACAGTAGCGTCCACAGAAGCCGCCCCTGCCATGCAAGTCCTTCCGGGCATGCAGCAGGCAGCGAACGAAGCCGGCGAAATCGGCTACACCACCCCCGAAAACTGGGTCGAAAAACCGGCCAGCGGCATTCGCAAGGCGAACTTCATTATTACCAGCGACACAGGCAGCGCCGAAGTCACGGTGCTCACCTTCCCTGGAGATGTGGGCGGACGACTGGCCAACATCAATCGCTGGCGTGGACAGATCGGCTTAGAAGACGCGACCGCCGAAGACCTGCCCGCGTACACCCAGGGCTACGAGATTGACGGCCATCGCGGTCTCTTCATTCGCCTTGAAGGAGAAACGCAAAGTATCCTCGGCGCACTGCTGCCCTTCCACGGCAATACTTGGTTTTTCAAAATGCTCGGTGACAGCGCCACCGTCCTGAATCACGAAACCTCGATGAAACAGTTCCTCGACTCCATCAAAATGGAGGCACAC
>DOCS01000187.1:0-6888 GCA_003503355.1 Opitutia bacterium | reverse complement strand
TTGTCACTGTCGATGGCGCTGATCTTTTTCGGCACATTGGATCAAGTAGAGTACGGCATCTGGCACACACAGAAGCTCTACTTCGAAAGTTTCCTCGCCGTCTGGGCCTACCCCGAAGCTTGGGCGGCATACGATCAACTTTTTTGGCTGCGCATACCCATGCCAGGCGGCTACCTACTCGGCGGCCTGCTGCTGATTAATTTGGTGACCGCCCACATCACCCGCTTTAAACTGACGCTCAACAAGAGCGGCATTTTCCTGATCCACTTCGGCCTGATTCTACTGCTCGTCAGCGAACTGCTTACCGACGTCTTCTCGAAAGAAAGCCAAATGCCCGTCGACGAAGGCGGTCGCAGCAACTACTCGCAAGAGTATCGCGCCAACGAACTCGTCCTGATCGACCGCTCTCAGGCAGACTTCGACACCGTGCACAGCATTCCCGTTGCAATGCTCAAACCCGGCAAAACCGTGATCGTGCCGGACAGCCCGCTGAGCATTCGCACCGTCAGCTACTATCCAAACGCACAGATCGGACGCGCCCAGCCAGGAGCGGCCCCGATCAAGTCGCCTGCCGACCAAGGCGTCGCGACTAAGATGGGTATCGTCGTCACCCCAGCCAAAGTGACCTACGCAGAAAATGCAATCAACACTGCCACTGCCTACATCGAAGTGCTCAGCCCTCAAGGCTCGCTAGGCACCTGGCTGGTCTCCAATGTGATAGACGACCGCTTCCCCCCACAGCTCCTTAGCTTGGGCGAACAAAGCTGGGAAATCGCACTGCGCCTCAAGCGCCACTACTACCCGTTCGAAATCGAGCTGATTGATTTTTCCCACGAAAAATACCCCGGCACCGAAATCCCGTTCAACTTCTCCAGCGAAGTGATGGTGCACCACAATGATTCAACCAAAAACCAAAAGGCGCTGATCTATATGAACCACCCGATGCGCTACGAAGGCCTGACCTTTTATCAAGCATCCTTTGCCAACGACGACCGCACCTCAATCTTTCAAGTTGTGCGTAATCCCGGCTGGGCCCTGCCCTACATCAGTGTCCTGCTCATGGGACTCGGCATGCTCGTTCAGTTCGGCATGCATTTCTTCAAATTCCTTCGCAAACGCGCCTCCGTATAATGAAGAAGTTCGCCTTTTATTTCATCCTGCTCATCGCTGCGCTCATCGTCGCACGCGGGTTCAAGCCATCGACCACCGCCTCCAGCTTCGACGTCGAGAGCTTTGCCGAACTCCCTGTACAGGTCGGCGGACGCATCAAGCCGCTCGACTCAGTAGCGCGTAATACGTTGCTGGTCTTGGCCGGTCGCCAAAAAGTCATCACTCCCGAAGGCGTTCGCCTCAGCCCGACCGAATGGTTCATGGATCTCACCATGCGCCCCGAGCTGGCCGACACCTACCGCGTGTTTAAAATCGAATTCCCTGACGACTTGGGCATCGCTGGAATCGCCCAAAAAGGCCAACGCTATTACGCCTTCAATGACCTGCTGCCGCACTTCGACGAAATCCTTCGCCTCTATAAAGAGATCGACCCCGAACCGAAGAAGCGCGGACCCTACGAACAGCAAATCGCAGACCTCAACGACGGCCTCACCCGCTACCACCGGGTGATGCACTCACTGCACCCGATTGGCGCGCCGGAACGGCTGGATCGACTAGTTGACGAATACCAAAGCTATGCCGCATCCGTCAAACCGGGACTGGAAGCTCTGCGCCAACAGCAAGCCGGCAGCGAGTACGACGCTGAATTACTGAAACGTTTCATTCAATTTGGCGACGACTACCTCACACTTTCCAAGACTGCCCACCTTCGCGTGGTGCCGCCTTCGGCCCCAGTCAATCCGTTGGACGACTGGAAAAACATCGGCTTGGAGCTACTTGATGTCATGCGCGGCGAAGGTCTAAGCCCTTATGTCACCAGCTATGCCAGCCTGACCATGGCATACCGGCAGAATCAACCCGAGATGTTCAACAAAACCGTCGAGGAGCTACGGCAGCGTTTCATTGCCGATTTCCCAGACGACATCAGCCGCGTCCACTACGAGCGGGTGTTTAACAATCTGCAGCCCTTCTATCTTTCGATGCAGCTCTATGTGTTAGTGTTTCTGACTGTCTGTATTTCTTGGCTTCGCTGGCCCGCCACACTGACCAAAGCCGCGTTTTGGGTACTGCTACTGGCATTCGCGATCCACACCTTTGGATTGGCCTCTCGCATGTACATTCAGGGCCGCCCACCAGTCACAAATCTTTATTCCTCCGCCGTCTTTGTCGGCTGGGGCGCGGTGTTGCTCGGCGCTTTTCTGGAAAAATTCTTCAAAAATGGCGTCGGTGCAGCGATGGCGTCGCTAGTCGGGTTCAGCACACTGATCATTGCTCACCACCTTGCCATGTCTGGCGATACCCTGGAAATGATGCGCGCGGTGCTCGACTCTAACTTCTGGTTGGCGACTCACGTGGTGATCATCACGTTCGGTTATTCTGCAATGTTCTTTGCCGGCGCACTGGCGCTGATCTTTGTGTTACTTGGGCTTTTCAGCAAGCGCTTCACCAAGGAATCCGCCAAGTCTATCGTCAGTATGGTATATGGTATCACCTGCTTCGCTGCCTTATTCAGTCTAGTGGGCACGATTCTCGGCGGCATCTGGGCCGACCAATCGTGGGGTCGCTTTTGGGGCTGGGATCCGAAGGAGAACGGCGCCCTGATGATTGTCGTGATGGGCGCTATCTTTCTACACGCTCGCTGGGGCGGAATTTTCCAAGAGCGCGGCCTGATGTCACTAGCGATTTGTGGCAATATCGTGACCGTGTGGTCGTGGTTCGGCACCAACCTACTCGGCGTCGGCCTGCATGCGTATGGCTTCACCAGCAGTGGCTTCTGGTGGACTGTCGGTTTCGCTCTGAGCCAATTGTTCTTCATCTGTCTGGCCAACCTCCCATGGCGTTACTGGCGCAGTGCCTTCGGCGAAGAGAAGAACCGCCGCGCGCGCAAACGCATTCTAATGGCAGCGGAAAAAGCGTAAACGACACGCTCCACTGGGCTACTCAGTCAAAGTTCGATCGCGCCCCATTACCACGACTGCGGCGCGCAATTCGGATCACTCAGTCAGGGAGCGGTAGGCATCCACCTGGTTCGAAAGCGTTGCGCCAGGCAGTGCAAGCCTAGGTTTAAGCGCGAACATATACATGGCCTATGCTCGGGGATGGGCCTGCTTGTGCGCTTCCTTCAGGCGTGCAATTGATACATGCGTGTAAATCTGAGTGGTCGACAGGTTGGCATGGCCGAGGAGCTCTTGCACAGTTCGCAAGTCCGCACCATTGTCCAGCATGTGAGTTGCAAACGAGTGCCGCAATTTGTGCGGCGTCATATCAAGCGGTAATTCCGCAGCCGCAAGGTGCGTCTTCAACAGCTTCTGGACTTGGCGCGGCTCCATACGTTGACCATTCGGTATAGTCACCACCGCACTGTCATGCGCTGCAGTCAGATGAAAACGGTCGACGAACGCCTGGAGGCAGCGGGTGGCTACCGGACCGAGTGGACAAAGTCGTTCCTTGCGCCCTTTGCCAAACACCCGAGCGACCCCCTGCTGCAAATCAATTTGACCATGATTGAGAGCGCACAACTCACTCACACGGAGCCCTCCACCGTAAAGAAGCTCTAGGATCAAACTATCACGAAATGCCTCGAACTCACCGAGTTTGCCCTCCTTCCACAACAGAATCGGCGCATCCAACAGGGTCCGCATCTGGTTCTCGGTTAGAAACTTCGGCAGCGGCTTACTCAATTTAGGCAAAGTCACGCCACTAAACGGGTTCGACTCCACCTGCCCCTGCTTGCGAAGGTATAAATAGAAGGCACGCAGACCGGACACATGATTATGCAAGGTGCGTCGAGCCAAACGCCGTCCCTCATCAATTAAAAATGAGCGAACATCCAAAGGGCGCACCGCTGCAAAATCGCCGCTCCACTTACCACGCCGCTCCATCCAAACAACGAAGTTGATTACGGCAGCTCGATAATTACGTACCGTATAAGCAGATACGCGACGCTCCAGTGCGAGATGGTCGCAAAAATCATTCAGCTCAGAGAGACTTAGATGCGATTCGGATTCGGCCATAAATGAATACTAGACCTCCAGGGGGGCGCGCCAATCCCTGTTTCGTCCGAAAATGTCTTAGCGCAACCACACCTTATTATAGACCACTCGTTAAACTACTTTAACAGCCCAAAGCGCTCGATCACCTCTTCGGCAACATAGCGATAGGCATTGGCCCCACTGCTATTGGGATCGTATTCAAAAATAGACTGCCCGAAACTTGGCGCTTCACTCAGGCGAATCGAACGCGGAATCATCGCGCGGAAGACCTTCTCATCGAAATGATTTCGCACCTCCCCGACCACTTGATGCGCCAAATTAGTGCGCTGATCAAACATCGTCATTAAAATACCACCCAACTGCAAATTGTCATTCACACCCGCGTCACGCAGTTTATCGACAACTTTCAAGATCTGGCCCAGACCCTCCATCGCGAGATACTCACACTGCAAAGCGATTAACAAATAATCCGCAGCAGCCAAACTGTTCATCGAAAGCATTCCCAGTGCCGGCGGACAATCAAGGATGATGGCATCATAGTCGCCCGATTCGCGTAGCGGGTTCAAACACTGGCGCAACTGTACCAAGTAATTGTCTCGCTGAATCAGTTCGATCTCAATCGCCGCCATATCCACCTCGGACGGAATCATGAACAAGCGGTCATTCGAACCCACAGGCTGTACCTTTTCCAGTGCAGTGCCTTCCCCACAAAGTGGCCCGTATAGGCTGCCACCTTCGAGTTTTTCAAGTCCAAGTCCACTGGTCGCATTGGCCTGCGGGTCCAAATCAACCAAAACGGTGCGCACACCCTGGTCAGCCAGCGCGTAACTGAGATTAATCGCCGTCGTCGTTTTACCGACCCCACCCTTTTGATTCGCAATCGTAAAAATCTTTGCACACATAACTTCAATTGATACCCACGGACTCCAATCGTCGAGAAGAAACCTATACGAATACAATGCTGAGCAATTGGCGGAGTGTTGCAGTATACTGTACTAGCCGCGTGCCGCTGAGCAAGGCACACCAACGGACCCATCAAAACGGGAGCATCAGGCTTCATTGCCAGTAAAAAACGTAGCGTGCCGCTTTAGCAAACGAACCCAGTCTTAAGTCCATGTAAATGCGATTGACTTCACAACACCTCAGCTAAGCGCCGCACGCCCCAGCACCTATCACCGACGACTAACGCAAGCGATCAGCCTGCCAGAATAAGTCCATCATTTGTAACTAAGCTACGATCAGGGTTTGCATGCCCGCTGAGAAACTCCAAAATCCGCAACTTCAATTTTCCATCAAAACATCCAGATATATTATGACTGAAACAAAATCTGTCAAAAAAGTCGCGCTGCTCACAGCTGGCGGACTCGCGCCTTGCCTTTCCTCTGCCGTCGGTGGACTCATCGAGCGCTACACCGAACTCTACCCAGAGATCGAAATCATCTGCTACCGCGGTGGCTACAAAGGACTTCTCCTCGGCGACAGCATTCAGGTGACCGAAGAAATTCGTGCAAATGCGAGCACACTTCACGACCACGGCGGCAGCCCGATCGGCAACAGCCGTGTCAAACTCACCAATGTTAAAGACTGCATCAAGCGTGGTCTGGTTCAGGACGGCCAAGATCCACTCGAGGTCGCTGCTAGTCAGCTCACTAAAGACAATGTCGATGTACTACATACTATTGGCGGTGACGACACGAACATCACGGCTGCCGATTTGGCCGCTTATTTGGCGGAAAACGAATACGCACTGACCGTCGTCGGACTGCCCAAAACGATCGACAACGACGTCTTCCCGATTACTCAAAGTCTCGGCGCATGGACGGCCGCCGAAGAAGGTGCCAAATATTTCGAAAACGTGGTCGCTGAGCACAATGCCAATCCGCGCATGCTAATCATTCATGAAGTGATGGGGCGCAACTGCGGCTGGCTCACCGCAGCCACCGCAGACGTTTACCGCAAGCGTCTTGATCGCATGGAATGGGCGAATGCAATCGGACTAAGTGCCGTACGCAAGGATGTGCACGCTATCTTCATCCCGGAGATGGATGTCAACATCCAAGCCGAAGCCACTCGCCTCAAAGCGGTCATGGACGAACACGACAACGTCAACATCTTCATTTCCGAAGGCGCAGGCGTCGAAACGATCATTAAGGAAATGGAAGCAGCTGGCGAAGAAGTGCCACGCGATGCTTTCGGCCACGTAAAACTCGATGCAGTCAACCCGGGCAAATGGTTTGGCGAGCAATTTGCCAAAATGCTGAATGCAGAAAAGGTACTGGTGCAAAAGAGCGGCTACTTCGCGCGCGCCGCACCTGCGAACAAGGAAGACATCCGCCTAATTAAAAGCTGCACCGACCTTGCCGTCGATTGTGCGGTGGTTGGCGAAAGCGGCGTTATTGGCCACGACGAAGATGATCGCAACATTTTGCGAGCGATTGAGTTTCCTCGTATTGCAGGCGGTAAGCCGTTCAATATCGACACGCCTTGGTTTGAGGAGTTACTCGACTCCATTGGGCAAGCCAAGGGAGCGAATATCGCACAGGCCGGCCACTAAGGAAGAAGTTCAAACAAGTCGCATAAATTTCAAAGCCAGAGTTCGGAAAGAGCTCTGGCTTTTTTGTGCTTGTTGATGACGTGGGCGAAACAGGAGGATGGACACTCCTGTCCATCGCCCCCTCCCCGACTGTCGACACTGCGGCACAAGCGTCGTTCAACAACAGGAGGATGGACACTCCTGTCCATCGGCTTCGGTTTATCCGATCAAACAGGAGGATGGACACTCTTG
>DOCS01000087.1:8826-14480 GCA_003503355.1 Opitutia bacterium | reverse complement strand
AAAATTCCAACATCCCGTAGCGTGAAGCTTTAGCGAACGCACAGAGCCCCGACACAGGTGCCAGCAACACGCACGTTTGTTAAAGCGGCACGCGACGACTCTGCTACCTAGTGGCTATCGTTACGCAACGCCCCTGAAAATGGACGTCATTTGTTGCCAGGCGCGTCAAAAAAGACACCGAACAGTCCATCCATCGATAACACCCCATTAACCGACGAGCCGTCTCAACGACGCCAATAACTGTAAGGCGTGCGGCGAATCGGAGTGCACGCACAGCGTCTCTCCTGTCAGTGGGATCGATTGACCGCCGTCAACGGACATCTGGCCGCTCTCCATCCACTGCTGAATGCGCCCCACAGCAACCGCCACCTCTTCGATCACAGCGCCCGCTTGGCCGCGCGGCGTCAGCTGTCCATCGGCGGTGTAGCCGCGATCGGCAAACAGTTCCTCCCACACGCGGATCCCCGATGCGCGGGCGAGCGGTGCGAATGTACCACCTGCTAGCGCAAAGATAGCGAGCGAGGGCTGCATCGATTGGATCCGTCGAAGAAAGACTTCAGCCAACTCGGGGGCTTGCTCGACCGCATGATACAAGGTGCCGTGCAGCTTGACGTAACTCACCTGTACGCCGACTTCTGCTGCGACACGAACAAAGCTTTCGAGCTGATCACACAACAGCGCGTCAAACGCCGCAACCGAGGGCAAAGCCGCGCCACGGCCACCGGCGTCCGCCAGCCCGGGATGTGCGCCCACCCGCACGCCATAACGCTTGGCCAGCTCCAACGTGCTGCGCAGCTTGACCTCGCTGCCCGCATGCACCCCACAACAAATATTCGCAGCACCGACCAGCGCCATCAGCCGCTCGGTTTGCGCCGCGCACTCGTGCTCGCCCAGATCACAATTTAGAATCAACGCCCCCATTTGCACCACTTAGCTAACTAACAATTCAAGTGGCAACCGCATTTGCCGCTGATACCATCAGACAGGTCGTGGTCCTAGGCATCCTGGTTTTGGCCGACAGACCTGATCAATTCCCCGAGCTTATGGACGCCGCCCGCTCGAATAAACTCGGCTATTTTTCTATACTTCAAGGGCCGCATCCATAGCCTCTGTCACCATGTATACACTCAGGTCATACCAACAAGAAGCGGTTGACAGCACCCTCAAATACTTCAGGAAGCGACGCAACCCTGCGGTGATCGTGTTGCCGACGGGTGCAGGCAAGAGTTTGGTCATCGCGGAGTTGGCTAAAATAGCCAAAGGCCGCGTGTTGGTGCTCGCGCATGTCAAAGAGCTGGTCGAGCAAAACCATTTGAAGTATGAAAGCTATGGCCTGCAAGCGGGCATCTATTCCGCGGGATTGAATCAAAAGGATAGCGAGCAGAAGGTCATATTCGGCAGCATCCAGTCGGTCGCGAAGGCGAAAGATGCCTTCTTTCGGGATTTCACACTGGTCGTGATCGACGAATGTCACCGCATCAGCCTTGAGCCAGACAGCCAGTACGCGAAAGTCATCACGCAGCTCAAGTTGAACAATCCGCGCATTTGTATCTTGGGCCTGACCGCCACCCCCTATCGCTTAGGCCTCGGCTGGATCTATAATTACGCGCTGCGCGGCGAAGTGAAAACCAAAGATCTGCGCTTCTTTAAGCACTGCATCTACGAGCTACCACTTGAGTATATGATCCGGAACAAATATCTGACGCCCCCGGTAAAAGTAGATATTCCGGTAACCTCTTATGACTTCTCAGAGCTCAGAGAAGGTAGCAATGCTTACACGATGGCCCAGCTCGAGGAAGCGCTCCACAAGCAAAGGAGACTAACGCCCCTGATCATTAAGAACATCATTGATATCACCGAGAGCGACCAGCGGCAGGGCGTGATGCTTTTCAGCTCAACGGTGAAACATGCGCAGGAGATCATGGATCACCTGCCGCCGGGACAAGCACGGTTGGTGGTGGGCACCACCGAGCTGAGCGAGCGCGACCAGATCGTGAATGATTTCAAACAGAAAGCGTTTAAGTATTTAGTAAACGTCTCCGTGTTGACGACCGGTTTCGACGCAGCGCATGTCGATGTAATCGCTATCCTACGCCCAACGGAATCGATTAGTTTGTATCAGCAAATCATCGGCCGCGGTTTGCGTTTGGATACAGACAAAAAGGATTGTCTTGTGTTGGATTACACCGGTATGGGGCATAGCATTTTCAGCCCAGAGATAGACGACAAGAAGACCGCATCCGAATCGGTCGCAGTCAAAGTGCCCTGCCCCGAATGTGGCTTTGTGAATGACTTTTGGGGGATCCTCGATGATGGAGGCAATCTGGTGGAGCACTTCGGGCGAAAGTGCCGAGGGGGGCAGGTCAATGCGGACACCTACGAATTCACGCCGTGCGACTATCGTTTCCGCTTTAAGATCTGCGACCAATGCGGGGCTCAAAATGATATCTCCGCTCGCGATTGTAGCAGCTGCGGCACTGTGCTGATCGACCCCGATACAAAGCTCAAACAGGCAAGGCTCTCTAAAGATGCCCATGTGCTCAGACCGGATTCGATCGAGATGCTTGAGCGGGTTGACAAAAAAGGGACGCCCTACCTTCAGGTAAAGTATTACGATTACGACGCACAGTTCGTCGCCGAGATGTACTACCTCAACAATCCAACAAGTATTAAGAAGTTTACGATCAACTTCCTGAGATCGCATATGCGAAAGCCTGAATTGAAGCTCAACATAAGCTCGGTGAGCGAAGCGGTCAAAATACGACCACAGCTTCGTATGCCTTCATTCGTGATCGCTCGCAAGCAGGGTAATTTCTGGAAGGTGACTGAAAAAATATTCAGCGAGGAACTTTGACCCGCCCCTTAAACCAAGAGTATGTAAACTTGTTTTCGAACGAGGATTCTTCGATCTTCCGCTCCGTTGCCATCCGGTCTTGTCGCTTCGCCCTGAACAGTTTCTTCCATAACATAAATGCCATTTTAAAGTAGTAACGATACCCCTGAAATATCTGTTACCCATGTCCTAGCCCCTCCCCTTCCTTGAGACTCTTGATCGATAAACATTCGCGAGCAGCAACCGAACTCGTAAGACTTTGGACTCTCTATACAGGACAGAGTAACTGGGAAAATTGGCACCATTTCGAATACGGAAAGCGTTCAATTGCTACCTCTTAATTACCTTCGACACATAGGGTGACGTCATAGCGCGAAGCAGTGCACTATAGTTGAGCTGAAACGAAACTTCGCCTCCTACATTAAGTCGCGTTGCAGACTTGCTCGAATCAATTACAAGATGATCGCTGCTTGCGCCTAAGATTGTAATTTCCTGTGGAGGCGTCAGCCCGTCAGGATCGACGTCTTGTCGACCGATCGCTAAAATGGACTGATTTCGACTGCCAACATCTTCGAATTGAGTCACCTCTCCAAAGGCCGACTGCGCAATATCACCCCATGGTTTAGAGGGCTTTTCCTTGGATTCAATAACTTCGGCAACTAACGTAATCGCGTCCGGATACAGGCCTTTAATTATTTTACGATGCAGGGGTTCACATCCGAGCAGCAACGCTTCTCCTAAGCGAAGGTTGTTGATTCGCCCCGTTTCAGCACCACTCAGTGCCCAATCGAGATTCGCGGAGTTACCGCCGGATACAATATTGATAATGATGCCAAATTTCGCTTCAATCGAATCAGTCAGAAACGACAATTCGGCCATGTTTTTAGCATCGGGTGATACACCGCTTCTACAGGCTAGATTAGCTCCGATCCCCTCCAAAGAGATATTGGGCAAGCGCAGCACCTCAGCGACTGTGTTTTCCAGCAGTTCGGGCATAATGCCTTCGCGTAGATCTCCTAGCTCAACCATCAGTACCACCCCGTGCGTTCGATTCACCTTTTGCGCAGCGCCCGAGAGCCTCCGAATGACTTCGAGCTCTGTATTTAAACTCACATCAGCGAGCGCAACTACCTGATCGACTTGGCTCAGCATCGGCGAACGAATCAATGTCACCGCCGCCACCACATTCGCGCGCCTCAGAGTATTAACATTCTCGATACGTGAATCCCCTAGCCCACTTACGCCAGCACGAAGCCAAGCGTCCGCAATCTCAGGAAGACCCAAAGTGGCCTTGGTGACACCAGTCACCGAAATACCTCGTTCACTCAGCCTAGCGACCAGCGCCTGCGCATTATGATATATCTTGCCTAGATCGATCTGCAACCGCGGAGCGGCTAGGCTGCTCCGGTTGATAGATTGCCTCCAATCTGCGGAAACGCGGAGAGCACCATATCGATTAAGTCCTTCTTAGGTCGAGTCAGCGCGTCGGTTACGGGGATACCTAATTCTTGCTCATAGAGCGTGATCGCTGACGAAACTTCTGCGTCTGTCATGTCCTCATGATTAAGCGTAAGCCCGATGACTTTAGTCGCGGCGAAAGTCTCAATCAAATTGATCTCTGATGCTGGATTGGGCATCGGCATCTGCTCGAAATCGCAACGGTGCACCCGCTTTGGAGCGTGTTGTAATATCACACCATCTGGGCAACTGCCTCGAAGAATGAAGCTGGAGGTCGAGTAAGCGGGATGACTTAGCGAGCCTTGGCCTTCAATAAAAATGACATCAGGATTCTCACCTTCGAATGCTTCGAGGATGGTTGCTTCCAACTCGCCCGCGCAAAACTGCGAGGGCACCGCGTCGAGCGCCATACCGTAGCGAGCACCTTGAATTAACCCAGTCTGCCCCGTTCCGATCATTACAGCTTTGATGCCCATATCATTGAGCGCTCCCGCCATGACAGTGGCCGTAGTCCGCTTACCAATGGCACAATCGGTACCGAGAACTGCAATACAAGGACAAGTAACATCCGCGATGCGCCCACTAAATACACGTAAATCTTTTTTCGCACGCGGCCTACGGATGTCACGAATCACCACATTGGACCTGGCTGCTGCAGCAGCAAACTCTGGATCATCGTTTAGAAATTCATGCAGGCCGTTAACAATGTTCATCCCCAGCTCGATGGCTTTCAGCATCAGCCTTCGCTCGACGACGGAGAGCATGCCAGTCGCTGGAGCTATCCCAAAGATGAAGTAGTCAGGAAGCTTACCAGCATGCGTTAAAGCCTCTGTCAGGTCGCCAACCACGGGTATCCCGTTCGGCTCGTTATCGAGAATCAAACCAGTATCTTGGCCAGCGTTCTCGCTATCTATAATAGAACGGATCTGATATTTCTCGGAATGGCGAACAAGGCCATTCGCGGTCTTGCCGTCAATACCTCCAAAATTTGATTCGCAATATACGATTGCTGTTAATGATCGGTCAGGATCGGTGGTCGGTGTAGGCGCAGCAATAGAATGCTCCGCCCGTTTCGGGAAAGTTGGGCTTTCGGACATAGATACTCCTCGGCTTTGAGCTAGGCTCAGAGGAGGCGACGGAATCGGACCGGCCAGAAGTGGCCGAGGGTCAGCAAGAGGTTCCCACCAAGATTAAACTTATGAATCTACACGCTGCCGAAATATCCGATCAGCGGAAGGCTCATCTTACATCCAGATAGGGTTATAAGCGTAGCTATGAAATCAGCCCCTTCGTCAGGAAGATAGTAAGCGCACGTGAAAGCAGGAATTACATCGGAATAGGCAGGACCTTTATTTTAAACGCT
>DOCS01000087.1:7400-8693 GCA_003503355.1 Opitutia bacterium | reverse complement strand
CGCCCATCCGCCCATCCGCGGACGGTGCCCCTACAGGCATCCAACAGCGTGGCAAAAGCCACTATTTATCTGCATCGCCTAGAAAGATTGCAGACGCTAACGAATCTAATAATAAATACAGCATGACGAACAACGAAGTGATGAAAAGCGTGCGCTACACTCTTGAAATTAAAAACAAAGAAGTGCTGCAAATGATTCAATCAGGTGGCGTAGAACTGACGATCCTCGATGTGGTGGATCTCCTGAAAAACGAAGAAGATGAAGGATTTATCGAATGCCCCGCGAAAACCATTCACGCATTTTTAGATGGACTGATTCTGCAACGTCGCGGACCTGGCGATGGACCCGGCCAGAAATTCCTCACCTCGACGATCGACAACAATACGATCCTAAGGAAATTGCGAATCGCCTTTGAGATGAGAGATACTGACCTCATCAACACCATAGAAAGCGTAGGGCTTTCCATCTCAAAAAGCGAACTAAGCGCCCTCTTTCGAGCACCGTCGCACAAGCATTTCATGAAATGCGGTGATCAATTCCTGCGTAANNTTCCTCAAAGGACTCACTCATCGCTTTCGCCCAAACGAAGCATAAATCGATATTGGAAAGACTAGAGAAATGATGAAAACCCCTAATTTCCGCTTCACGAAAGACGTAGAACCGCTAAGCTAGGGCCGCTGCATAGAACATGCGTTCTTAGTGCCTTTGTGTGATCAAAATTCAGATCTGTAGATGCGGATATAAGGGGGTGGTATAATCGAGGTGATCGGTTAATTGTGATAGATAATGAAGAAGGAGTGTGTCCCACTTTCACTCCATCGATACGCCTCGACTTTATTGAAAAAATCGCAGCTTATGCTTCGCTAACAACCCTGATCGGGAAATATATGAAATTATTAATACGCAATCTGAATCGACTTACTACAGCAGCAGAACTTGAAAAGTTGTTTCAAGAATTTGGCACTGTTCAAAAATGCAGCTTGGTAATGGATCAAAAGAGTGGCACGTCTAAAGGTTTTGGTTTTATTGAGATGCAGAAACCTGGTGAAGCAAAAGCTGCCGTCAAAAACCTAAATAACAAAACTGTAAACGGCCTGAAGATCCGCGTAAAGAAGGCTGAGACTCAAAAGGCAGGACATCGTCATTCAAGCGACGAGTCTTCAAATCAAGACCGCCCATAGGGTGGCGCCGTTTCCCATGGACATCTCTGGCATCAACAGGGAGACAAATCTAACGATCCATGGGACAAGAAAGCGGCATCTCGTTACCTTTTAAATTACCCATTTAAAATCG
>DOCS01000087.1:1221-7370 GCA_003503355.1 Opitutia bacterium | reverse complement strand
ACCCAAATCAGCCCCAACTCCTTAAGACAAGTTAAACCTTATCTTAGACCCCGGTCGGCATTGTGCCAACCAATCGATATCTGCTTCTTTTAATACGGCGATTTTTGCATACCCGCCGACGGTCGGCCCGTCGACCATCGTAACGATCGGTTGACCATTGCCTGGGATTTGAAAACTGCCTGGCAAGACAGGCTCGCTGCGAATCGAATCTGGCACTTCTAACACAGGGCCTTCGAGCCTAAATCCGGTGCGATCCGAGCGCGCTGACACTGTCCATTCGGCGCTAAAAAACTGCTCGCGCGCTTGCTCTGTAAACGACTCAAATTGCGGCCCCCGTAACAACTCAAAATTCATTGGCGTGGAAAAATCACGTTGCTGATCTGCTGCGAGCAGACGCCGTCCCACTCGATCCAGCGAAACATTCGGCTCCCGCAACTGTGCAGACAACTGACAACCAGGCTGCAACGACCGCCCCAACCCATTGCGCGCATCGACCGACGCGCTGCCGAACCATGTATCGACGGCAAAACCGCCCGGCACCGCGAGATACGCCCATAGCCCCGCACGGTTCTGGGGAAAACTCAGCACCGTACCAGCCTTGATTTCGCGGGCGCTCCACACCGCCAACTTGCAGCCTAAATCTGCTCCCGCCAGTGCTATCCAAGTATCTTGAAAAATACGTAGCTTCGCGCCTTGCAGTAAGATTTCCAAAACCGGCGCGTCCGGACGATTGCCCAGCAACTGATTGGCCGCCTGCGCTGAGCAGCGGTCCATCGCACCGCCCGGCGGCACGCCAAAACGTCGCCAGCCCGAGCGCCCGCGGTCCTGAATCGATAGGCCCACGCCCGTGGATATGATTTCAATGCTGTGCATGGCTGCGCCTCAAGCTGACACTGGTTTAAATTTCAATCGATCTCCGGGCGCGAAGGCAAAGATCGCGCGCGACTCACACAGTGCGCCCTTGGCATTCTGCGGTTGAAACAGTGCCAGGTCGGTGCGCCCCAACAGATGCCACCCGCCCGGGCTCGCCACCGAATAAATCCCGGCATGACTGCCACCGATCGCCACTGCACCAGGTTCGATCCGATCACGCGGTGAGGCCTTGCGCTCCAAATGCAGACGCGGGTCGAGCCCATCAAGGTAAGGAAAGCCCGGCGCGAAGCCCATCATCCGCACACAATATTGCGGCGCTGCATGCATCGCGACTACCTGCGCCTCACTCAAACCGGTCGCCTGCGCCACCGCTTTCAAATCAGGCCCATCATACACCACAGGCACTTCGTGGCAGTGGCTGCGCGGTTTGCGCATCGAGCCCTTGCCCTGCAGCTGGTCCAGCCATTCCCGCAACGCGGAGAGTGCGATCGGCCGCGTAAACAGCAGCAGTAAATTATCCGTGCCCGGAACCGCTTCCTCGTAGGCCTGCGGGGGCGCCAAGTCCAATGCGCGCTCAACCAACAAACGTGCCGTATCACTCAACGTATCCAGCAGATAGCCGCGCTCTCCGTAGGAACGTATTCGCACATTCATGCACGGGAAGTCTGTGAGCGGCTCAGGCATTTGCGGGGCAGCATAGCGAACCACACGGACTTTAAAAGTTCTATCCTCATCAGCTTGCGTGCCCGACTCTGCGTTGCAACAAACTGGCGGGCTGAGCCTCTTTCACACTGAAATTGAAGCGTTTAACGAGCTAACGGAGGAATGCGGCGCATCCAAAAGGTCACCAATAAGAGATACTTACCACAAGCGGACGGCTAAAAACCGAAAAATAAAGTACATTCGTTAATGCTTCATCAACTCAAAGTAAGACAAGCTAATCCAGAAGGACTATCACATCACAGGTTTTGAATCATTAAAAATTTAATGTACCTTGATTGCGATACAGGCAAAGGAAAGAGCCGTCCGGCAGATTCCCTAATCGAAAGGCTCCATTTAATTAGAAATCGAATAATAGGTCCACTTATGGAATTCAAAACGCAACTCGGCCTAGACCCAGACACAGCAGAAGCAGTTTACGACCAAAAGTCACTGCTGGAGTATGTTAACTTGAAATTGACCGCGATCGGCCAGCCGGTCTTCGGTGATCTCTCAAACTCGGAATTCTTCGGCCTCAGCCAATCCCTACTAGCAAGCTATCAAGAGAAATCTCGCCTGTTGGCCGACTACTTACCTCCCTGCGACCAGCGCATTCAAAGCTTTCTAACGAACTTCTTCTCGAACCTTGATTTGCGTGAAATACCACATCTGCCGAACAACACTTTGATTCTGGATCGTCATGGTGTGGCGCGGACACTTTCGCTGCCCGCGAAAGGCGACCATTTTTCGTCCAATATCATCGACTCTTACCGCATCCAGCAAGGCGTGCTGCACAATCCAAAGAGTGATCGCCGCACGACCAAGGGCGTCTTCCACGTCGCGGAAGGTGGCTTGCCGATTCCAAACGACAAAAAGGCAGTACCGCAGCTCGCAGCCGCACGCCTGCTGGCGAAAGCACTCAACTCCCCTGAAGAGCAAACAGTCTTACCCTTTCTCGCCAACGAAACGGCTCCTGCGAAGGCATGGGTCTCGCTGCTTCTACGCCCCGTCGTGGTGCCAGAAGTGGATGGCTTCTGTCAGCAAAAGACAATGGAAGTGCGTTTCTTTGCGCCCGGCAATTTGGTCAGCAATCTCGATTTTGTGGAATCCATTTTTGGCAACAGCGGCGATCCATTCATTGCCGAAAACGATGCGGGGCTCGATCCAGCGCATTGGTCCGGTCACACTGGTTGCGTAATCCTCGCTCCGCACCTGATTGGAACGACCAAAGTAGAACTCGGCCTACCCCACACCACTGAAGCCACCGAGCGCCAAAAACGCGACGGCATGTGCTGGGAGGAAGAGGACGAACTCTACAACGAAGGCGGCGCCTTCAAGATCACTTGCCGCGATGCCTCCGGGCGCATCGTCACAGCCATCGCAGATAACTACTTCGGCTATTGCAAGAAAGAGGTAAAAACACAGATCGGCTTTGCGGCAAATCTACATGGCCTAGCCGAAGAAGAGCATGCAGGTGGCACACTCGCCTTCACTGGTTACGACCTGGGCGAGGACTTTCAGCTCAGCCAATACTACCATAAAGTGGATCAAACCTTTGCTGGATTGGTCGAACGCTACACCGACCTAATCGACTTCAAGCCAGAGGGCTACGCAATCGATAAGAAATTCAAGGACATCCTCTACATCCCCGAAGATGCGCGCATTGAACTCAATTGCCAACGTATTAAATGGTGTCAAGATGGCAGCCAACAGACGATCAAGCTGCTCCCCAACATCACCTACGTCCTGCCATCTGGCTACAAAGTGCAAATGGTCAAGCCCGCGGAAGGTCGTCGCTGGCGCCTCGTGGGCCACACCGCCGAAAGCCGCGTCTGCCACAAGCCCTCGACCGTCTCCGGCGGCGGTAAATCCGAGATCTCTAAGTCTATTACTGACGCCATCATCTCTGGCCCAGTGTTCGTCAGTCACTTCCAACAGGACTTTGATCTCGCAGAACACATCATCAATAAAGACTTTGGCGACCGCTTCAAGAGCAGGCTAACAAAGACCACTCCATCGCGCTCGATTTTGACCAAGGATCGTTCCCTCGGCTCCGTGATCAAATTGCTCACTCCGTCGGAAGTAGACTACACGGATGAATACAACACATGGCTTAAAAGCATTCCCCAGCAAGTCAAAGAGCTGGTTCTTATTATCAAACGGTTATACAAAGATCACTGGGGCAGTGATTGGCGTCAGCGCTTTAATGTCGACCTCATCAACGGTGAGCCAGGAAATATCCTGCGCTACCGCGAGCAACAAATGCTCACGCAATACCTGCGAGTCGGTTACACGCAAGACGGCGCATGGCGGACCTTCGGACTGCGCAAGGACTTCATGCCGGCGGCGAAAATCTCGCTGGAGGATGATATCACCGCATCCGTGGTTGCACCGACGCGGCAACTGAAAAACCTGCCTCCCGGCTGGACGGCCCCCTCGGCTAAATTCGTGCACAATTGCGAGTACCGCTTCTTTCAACGCCCAGACGACGCGATTATCCGCGGCTACGACAAACAGGCCGAAATCGACCTCAGCTCCGCTGGCAGTTTCCTGAGTAACTATGAGCCATTGACCCGCGAGGACGCGCGAGAGGAAATCGAAGACGCCATTCGTTTCGGCCAATATACTCAGCCGATGCAAAACATGATCCGCGCGTTCGATGCCGGCACCTCTCCGGACTATTACTCGACCAATGCGAACCCTCGCCTGGTCGATGGCAAGCCGACCAAGAATCCACGTTACTTGCAAGTGCGCCCGGATCTACGCGACCAGCGCTCGGTCTATTTGGCTGATATGAGCTCGCGCCTTTGCCGCCGCCAAGACGCACATTCTCCGCTGCTTCGCCCGGTTACATCGATCCTTCCAGGGCGCCGCAACAACCCGGCTGAGCCCGAGGCAGGCGTCAAGCCGCTGTGCGTCAACAGCCCGATCCACCATATGGAACTGCCCGAATTGTTCATGGAGTTCATCGCGAGCATCACAGGCAAGTCACCATCGACCACAGGAGCCGGCTCTGAAGGCGCACTCACAAAAGGTCCATTCAATGCCCTCCCCCCGATTTACGATATAAACAACGCGCTCGTCGCCTACCTCGCGACAGAGCAACCAGCGTTCATCACGGCAGCAGGCTATGTTGGCCCTAACTACCGCGTCGATCACGACATCAGCCTACTCGTCCCAGAGATCTGGTGCCATTTAAAGCCACAGGAAGCCGATCCTAAATTCCTCATCGAGCACGGCTTCCTCGAAAAAGTCGAAGACTTCGAACACCATGGTGAACTCATTCAGGCAAGTCGCATCGGCTACCGCATTACCGCCAAGTTTGTACGCATCTTCTTCGGACGCGTTTTTAATAACCCGGAGACCGTGCTGAACGAGGAAATGCTTAAGCCTGAACTGCAGGACATGGAGACCTTCGTCACCGGTATGAAGACCATCATCGCTGCCCACAAAGAAGCCGCCCTAAATTACTTCGAGGACGGATCGATCGAGCAAGCCTGCCCGCCACTCAAAGCACTGTTACACATCATGGCTTACGGCGAGTACGAAGGCAAAGGCCTCGGCTCAGATGAAATCCGTGGACGCTTCACGCGTGATTCCATGCTCAAGAGCGACTGGTATCACGCACGCCTCAAAAGCCAGCAGGCGCAAGACACTCAGTCTTGGACCGCACATGTGGACTACCTTAAACACTTCCTGGCCAAGGAATCCCACTCCAGCGTGGCACAGCGCCTCGACATCGAATCGCGCCTCACCGCAGCGAAAGCACAGCTCGACCGAGTCAAATCCGCGCAACACCTAGCGGATTTGATCGGCACACTGGGCCGACAGCCAATCCAGTAAGCACCACGCTCACATTAATCGACACGCAAGACCCGGAAAAGCTCACGTAGCTTCTCAGGGTCTTTAATGCCCGGAGCACTTTCGACGCCGCTGTTCACATCAATGTGTTGAGTACCGGAGCGAGTCATGGCATCGATGACATTCGAAGGTGTCAGTCCGCCAGCTAGAACCCACTGCGCGTCCGCATACTGCTGTTTCAAACCAGCAAACCGCTTAAAGTCTCCGGTTTGCCCCGTGCCTCCGACCTGTTGTTTAGAATACGTATCCAACAGGACCGTATCAGCGTATTCCAATATGCACTCAGGAAACACCTCTTCAGAGGATAAGCGCGGAGCCAGCCACAAGCGCTCACGCCTAGCGACATCCGACCATGCCGCTACAGTCGGCAGGCTGATCGGCAGACCGGTATGTATCTGGAAGCGATCAAACCCCGCATCCCGATAGCTTTTGAGAGCGTCGACGCTAGGCTCCACATCAACCACCACCCGTTGCCCCTCAGGCACCCGAGCAGCCAGGCGCGCGGCTTGCGCCAACGTCAGTCCGCGCGGTGACTTGGGATAAACAATAAAACCCAGAAAATCCGCCCCCAACGAAAGAGCGAGATCCACGTCTTGCTCACGAGTCATACCACAAACCTTGATTTCAACAGATTGAATCATATCGATCAACCTAGGCAGCGAGCGAACCAAGGCAAATTATATACACCTGTAAGTAAAATCAGACAAACCCGTTTA
>DOCS01000087.1:0-1130 GCA_003503355.1 Opitutia bacterium | reverse complement strand
GCATTTATGCCGCTATCTATAACTAATAACTAATTTATTGCAAAATTAAATTACTATTTTTTCCAAAAGAATACCGCTTTCGTCTAATGTCTGTTTGATAAAAACCTCCATTAGTATATCTTATTATTATACACAAGAGGTTTATTTTCAACCTCATATAAAACTATCTAACTCTTAAAACTATGGCACGTTCAAAAGCTAACAAAGGCATCAGCCGCATCGACTCCGGATCTACTCACGGATGGTTCGTCCGTGGCTACCGCAACGGTAAGACATACTCAAAGCTCTTTAGTGACCGCAAATGCGGAGGCAAGGGCAAGGCTCAGAAATTAGCCAAAACCTACCGCGACGAACTCAATGAAGAACTCGAAGCGATCCCGAAAAAACCACGTCAACGCCGAATTGTAGTCTCCGACTCGCGCAACACGACTGGCGAGCTTGGTGTGTCACGTACCACCAAAATCGGCCCCAACGGCACCAAGCATGAATGCTACTCTGTCAGCTGGCGCCCAGAGCCTGGGGTACAGAAGTGCACGTCTTTCTCGATCAAAAAATACGGCGAGAAGAAGTCCTTCAAAATGGCAGTCGAGCATCGCCGCAAAATGATGCGCGAAATCCACGGCCCCAACTTCTACAAAAAGCTCAGCAAACAAATTAAGGCGCGCGAAGCCTCTTAATTTGCTACCACGAAATCTTTTCTTAACGGCTTGACGGACAAAGCGCAGCGACCATGCTGCGCTTTTTCTTTTGGAAATATAGGCTCATGGTGTAATGGTAGCACTAAGGTTTCTGATACCTTCAGTCGGGGTTCAAATCCCTGTGAGCCTGCCAATTCGAAGCCCGCCCAAGCGGGCTTTTTTTGGGTCTATCGTCGATGGTCCACCCCTAGCAACACCGCACATGCCTGCATTGCGGGAGCAGATCACTGGCGCGACAATCCGCTCAAGTCAAGACGTCGAGCAACGCAGCTAGCTTCAACTCGGTTTCGCGCATCTCTTTTTCAGGCGCCGACCCTGCCACGATGCCAGCGCCCGCATATAAACAAGCATCCGCGCCCTCAATCAGGGCCGAACGAATACCGACGATCATCTCCCCCTCGTTCAAATGATTAAACCAACCGACCACGCCGG
>DOCS01000131.1 GCA_003503355.1 Opitutia bacterium | reverse complement strand
CACACAAAGCCGACAAGCGCAGCATTCTGCTTACAGGCGCGGTCGAAGCCGCCGCCGCAGCCCATCTGCACGAGCACTTCCCGAAGTGCGCTCTGTACGAGATAACCCCTCCAAACTGCCCGCTGGCACAGGCCCTTGTCGATGGACCCGAAAATTTGACAGCTAAAACCGCCAGCGTCCTCCGCCACCACTTCCCACTATGACGTCTGAAGAGCACGAACTACGGCAAGCCAGAATCAAGCGCATTCGCAGAGTGAAGCGCTGGCTCAGGCTGTTACCGCGGCGCTCGAATATACATCGCTACCCCATTCTGCGCCTGTTTGCCGAATCTGCGCGCCGGCGCATCTATCTCTGGAGCTTCCGAACCGAAAATGCCGCTCCGGCCATTTATGCCGGCTGCATTCTAACCCTGCTGCCACTGTACGGAATCCAAATTCCACTCGCCTTCCTGCTCGCCCTATTGCTGCGCGCTAACCTGCCAATCCTCGCGGGACTGCAAGTCGTTTCCAACCCTATTACCGTGCTGCCCATCTGGTATGCGGCCTATCAAATCGGCCGCAACTTTCTCAGCGTGATCGGGTTTGAAACCTCACCGCTTAGCCGCGGCGAAGTGCGCATCATGCTGGAAAATTTCACCTCTGGGGAATGGGGCACTCATCTCGACAGGCTGATGACTGTATTCGGGATAACGAGTCTCGGCAGCATTATTATGGGAACCTTTATCGGCCTCATCGCCACTTACACCTACCGTACCGTCGCAATCCGGACCACAGCGAGCTATGCGCGCTTGGTCAAAATAATAAACGATCGCAAGACACGCAAAAAAACGCCACCTGTTGGCACCTCCGCAGATGCTTAAATTCCTCCGCTTCCTCGCCATCACTTTCCTGTCGGCCTATGCGGTCGCCGCGCACGCGGACCGCGTATACCTCGGCATCGATACACTGGAGCAATCCGGCTTCCGTGCAATCGCTGGCAAACGCGTCGGCTTGCTCACACATCCCGCTGGCGTCAACCGCAACGAAGTCAGCAGCATCGACGTCCTGCGCAGCGCGCCCAACGTGCACCTCGTGGCGCTGTTCGGCCCAGAGCACGGCATTTACGGCAACGAAAAAGCCAACCACCCCGTCGAGAACCAAATCGACCCGCGCACCCAGCTTCCGGTCTATTCGCTGTACGGCAAATATCGCAAACCCGCCCCTGAAATGCTGCGCGGACTCGATGCACTGGTGATCGACCTGCAAGACGTCGGGGTGCGCTCCTACACGTACGTCAGCTGTATGCGCTACGCGATGGAAGCCTGCTTCGAAAACAACGTCGAAGTGGTGGTGCTCGACCGCCCCAATCCGCTCGGTGGCCTCAAGGTCGATGGGCCGCCGCTCGACCGCAAATGGCGCAGCTATGTCGGCGCCTTTCAGGTGCCCTACGTGCACGGTCTGACCATCGGCGAGCTCGCACAACTCGCGAAACACAGCTCAGGCTGCATGGAGATTTCCAACAGCGTGCGCCAAGCAGGCAAGCTCACTGTCATCAAGATGCGTGGCTGGCGGCGTGACATGCTGTGGCCGCAAACTGGCCTGCGCTGGGTGCCGACCTCGCCTTATATCCCCGACTTGTCTGCCGTGCTCGGCTATGCCATGACCGGCCTCGGCGCGCAAGTGGGTGGCTTTTCCCACGGTATCGGCACGCCCTACCCGTTTCGCTTGCTGCGCTACAAGGGTAAGTCTGCCGCTGAAGTGCAGCGAGCACTCGCCAGTCGCACGATCCCGGGGCTGAGCTTCCGTATCCTCCGCACCCAAACTAAAGCTGGAACAGAGGTCGAAGGGGTCTACGTCAACGTCAGCGATTGGAGCCAGGTTAGGCCCACGGAAATCAGTTTCCATATGATGCAACTCACTGCCGCATGGACACAGGGCAATCCCTTTGCGGCCGCAGCCAACCCCACGCTGTTTAACAAGCATGTCGGCAGCACGGCTTGGTGGGATGAAATCACGCAACGCGGCGCCCAAGCACGCGCCCACCAATTCGCTCGCCACTGGTCCAAAGAAGCACGCGCCTTCCAACAGCACCACCTGCAGTTCCGACTCTACTAAAACAAGCCGAAGCCTCCACGCCTCATTGCTGCGGGTAAAACAGCACCCGGTCGTGGACCAGCAAAGCCAGGTCTACTTTGCCGTCACCAGTCAAATCTGCCAGCACCACTTGGCGCGGCTCAAGGCTACCACCGGTACGGCCTTGATAATGCATATTCTGCTCAAACACCTGCCAGAACATTCGACTGCCCCAGCTCGAATCTTGCTGCACCAGAACCTCCACCACATGGCTTTTGCCGTCTACGGCGACTAACTCCAAGTGTCCGTCACGGTCAAAATCGACGCCTGCCACATGGCTATAGCGGACATCTTTCAGCTCCGTCTCGTAACGATCGACCGCAACACGCGTCCAGACATCAGCCACTGAAGGCAGCAGCCAGAAACGATCGGCACCGGCAAACACATACGCCGCCTGCCCCTGCAGGTCATCCAACTGAAACCACTGCTTCAACTTGATGGAACCGGCATCATGGGTCGTTTGATAACGAAAGACGCCATCGGGATCGCGCTCGAGAACTTGAAACTCCCCAGCGGATTCAATGTAAAAGACCAATTGCGCCAGCGCTCCTTGTTTATACAGCGGCACCACGGCCGACACCATCTCATCACCACGGCGGGCATTAAACTGATCCACCATTTCG
>DOCS01000125.1 GCA_003503355.1 Opitutia bacterium | reverse complement strand
GCGCGTCTTGGGCGTGATCGCCGCACGCAGCTGATCCGGCGAGATCTTAAAGCCACGGTCCAAGCCGGCGAAAATTGTTTTGGGCACGCCGCCCGCCAATTTGACCATTTCCGGGTAGCTCACCCAGTACGGCGCGGGGATGATCACTTCATCACCAGCACTGACCACCGCCAGAATCGCCAAATAACAGGAGTATTTCCCGCCTGGGCTGACTACGACTTGCGCAGCAGTAACCCCTTCGACGCCGTTATTGTTACGATAATGTGCCGCAAGCGCCTCGCGCAGTGCTGGAATGCCCGCAGCCGGCGCGTATTTGGTTTTACCCTCGCGGATCGCCTGAATGCAGGCCTCTTTGATGAACTCTGGGGTATCAAAATCCGGCTCACCGGCACCAAACCCACAGACGTCTTCGCCTGCGGCTTTCAGTGCTTTTGCTTTTGCGTCGACAGCCAGCGTCGGCGACGGAGCGATATTGCTGGCCCAGGTAGATAATTTGGCTTGGTTAGACATAATAATAAAAAAGCACGTTTGCCGAGTTTGCCTGATAGCAACGGCACAGGCGTGAGGACTCAAAACCGCTGCCAAAGCAAAAGCAAGCCTAGCCTAAAAATCTTGCCCGTCCCAAAAATGTACAATGCCGTCTACTGCGGGCTTACAGCACATCAAACAGAGCAGCTGAAACCTCCGGAGCCGGCAATCCAGCCTCGGGATCAAACACCGCGCCATCAAAAATCAAACCAACGCTGGCTGCTTTTACGATAAAATCGGTGGCATCTCTGCTGTGCGCATCTTTAAGGCTGACTTCGCGGACGATCCATTGCCCCTGGACCTTTTTCAACCGCTCCGCAGTCAAACTGGAACGCAACTGCCCGCCCTCCCCCAGAACCTCCGCCTTCAACAGCGCATAGTAGGCATCATCCAACGCGATGCGCACACCAGTGATTCCATTCTGATCCGCCAACGAGTCCGCGGCTGGCTTCAATAAAAAACGCTGCCCAATACGAGTCGAGACCCGCGCGGGACCTTGATACACATAGTCGTCCCAATAGACGAAAGGCATCTGTAAATCAAATGGGGTGTAGAGCACGCCATCGAAAACAGGCTCAAACAGCGCACCGTCCTCAATTCGAGTAAAAGGCGTAGTCGATTGACGACGCATCCAGACCTCGGAATCCGCGCCATTTTGAACGATCAACTCGATCGGCGAGCGACCCACCACTGCCGCTTGTCCAACTGGCTCTGGATACAACAGAAAACGGCTGACGGGACCACGCGAATTCCAGGAGCCATACATGATTCCGTTGTAGCGCGTCGTCTTGCCCCGCCGCGGCTTTTGCTCCAACTGAAATTTGAAACAGAAATCCCCCTCCAGACGAAGCGCACGAAAGGCAGCCATGCGCTTGGCACCTTCCACCAGATCGATCACTTCGTAACGATCTGCGCGTTCAGCACGCGGTGACGCTTTGGCAGCGCAAGGAACACACGCACAGAAAAGGCCAGCCGCGGCAAAACCGAAAACAGCTGACCTTAGTCTACAAAAAAATGTGGGGGGCTTTATTAGATACATTAATTGGAAGCCGGCACACTCTTCGCAGCCGATGCTTCAACATCAACCACAGGCGCAACCGCTTCTTCAACAGACTCGACAACTGCGCCGATGGTTCCCTCTGCATTTGCAACTGGGGCAACAACTTTTTCGACAACTTCTACGATGGCACCTGGCAAAACAACCTTTTGGGCAGCTCCTTCAACCTCCGCAGCACCCGCTTCAGCCGCTTCGACTGCATCTGCAATGGATACCACGGTCTTTTCGACCGCAGCGGCTGGCTCCGCGACGTCAGCGCTGATCAATTCAACTGCATTCACGTCCTGTTGACGATCCGCTGCCTGCGCTTGGTAAATCAGAAACAGGCCTAGAGAGACCAAGAAGAAGGCGATAATACCATAAATGGTACCCTTGGTCAGAATGTTTGTCGTTTCAGATCCAAATGCTGATTCCGCAGCACCGCCCCCGAGAGCCGCTCCCATACCACCACTTTGGCTAGTGCGCTGCATCAAGACCAGCAAGATCACGAAAGCAGAAATAAGAATAAGAACGAGTGTTAAGAGACTGATAAATAGAGCGCCCATGAATAATAACGGATAAAAATTGGAAAAGGCTGGTAAAATGCCCAGTGCGGCCGCGAGTTCAAGCGATAAATTCGACGGAAACGACTCGTTCTGCAAAGAAACCCTACACGGATGAGACGGGTTCGCCACACGAATTACGAAATTTCGCTTTGACAGCCCCCTGTGACTGCATTTTCACTTGTTCTAAATGGATAACGCACCATACCAAAAACTTTTGACCAAAGGTCACATCGCCCTAGGCAGCATCCTCACACTTGGAGTTTTCATCCTGATGTCGAATCTGCTGCTGCCATTCACCTTTTCAACAGACCCGAAGATCGCACAACTGCAGGCTTGTTTCACAGCCATTCCAATCAGCGGGACCTTCTGGTTTGCATGCAATATGTTCATGCTCGTCTTGCTCGACCAGCGCAAACAAAAGCAAAAAGCGAACTAGGTTAGCTTTAAAATTTCAGCAAATAAGGCCGCTCTCGAAAGGAAGCGGCCTTTTTATGTGCGCTTGCCCGATGCGACCAGACTTCGAACTCCGAATTCACAGCCGCTCGTACTCTGAGAGCCAACCAGCCGGTTACAGAGAGCACTGAGAGCACTGAGAGCACTGAGATGCACTGAGATAAGGGAAAATACCGTCAGATCCGCGCGGACACAGCGATCGCAAAATGATGTAAGCGCACCTCGACTCGAATGGGGCGCCCTCCCTAAAACTAGGAACAAAGCAGCACCCAAAAATGCATCAATGGCTTACCCAGCCAATCGGCGAGGCACATTTTTTATGCCTCGTCCAATTGAGCGCGTTCCGTGTCACGACGTTTCTTCTCGATTCTGCAACCGACCAATATCGCCAATTCATAGAGGGCATAGAGGATTCCGGTCGTCAACGGCAACGAAAGGAAATCCCCACCCGGGGTTAAGAGTGCCGCAAATACCATTGCCCCCACAAACACCGCCCGCCGAATCGCCTTCAGTTTCTCTGTCGTGAGCACCTGAATGAAGATCAAAATCACAATAATCAGCGGAAACTGAAAAATCGCACCGGTCGCCAAGGAAAACCACACAACCATGCTGTAATACTCCGAAGCTGCCAACAAAACCTGAAAGCCCATCACCTGATTAAATCTGACTGAGAAAGCCAGAGTAAGCGGCAGAATCGCATAGAAGGCAACTGCCACACCGGCCAAGAAGAGCAAAAAAGCGGCCGCACATGCCGGACGGACCACTTTGCGCTCACGCTCCGTGAGTCCCGGAGCGATAAAGCACGCCAGAAAATATAACACAAAAGGCATCGACAGCACCAACCCGCCCAGCAGGGCGATCTGAATAAACACGGAAAAGACCCCCATCGGCTTATAAGTGATGAGCTTCTCCCCGACCATCTCAGCCGAACCATAAGCTTGAATCAATGGCAGCTGCAAAAAGGCGCCCACATGCGGCATCAAACAACCGACAATAATAACGCCAATCAAGAACGCCACAATACTACGCCCGACCGTCCACCGAAACTCCTCCAGATGCTCGAGAAAAGGCATCCCGTCCTCGACCTCGTCGTCCCATTCATATCCTTCATCATCCCAGTCGCAAGGGACATCCAACCCTGCATCAGAATCGGGCACGCTCGCATCGCCCGCAGCCCGAGCGCCACTGCCCAGCTCAGAGGCTGCCTGCCCCTCACCTTCATCAGTACCGTGGGCACGCACGACACCTTCCCGCTCGGGCACTTGCTCGTCATTGTTTGGATTATCAGCCATACACCTTACACCTATCCTTCAATAAAACCTCAGAGCAACCGCAAAACTCAAAATCCGCGGCCCATCCATCAACACACACAAGCCACTGCAATCTGCCCCGGCCAATTGACAGAGATCAGGACCTGCATTCGCTAGCAGCTGTCTAACGCCGAGGTGATTCATACTGAAACGCACCGGCTTTTAACTCGATCCACAAATTGGTCGTTGATCATGCTCGCTATACAAGCAAACCAAGTCTCCCCAACAGTAACCCAACTCGCCGCAGGAAAGGCAGTCAAATACAGCTACGACTTCGGCCAGAAGACCGACGGCAGTGCTCAAATGCGCGAGCTCCTCGGCGGCAAAGGCGCCAACCTCGCTGAAATGGCACGCATCGGCCTGCCGGTGCCTCCGGGCTTCACAATCACCACTGAAGCCTGCACCTACTTTTTCAACAACGGCCACCAGCCGCCGCAGACCTTGCAACAAGAAGTGAAGGCTTCGATCGCACGCATCGAACAGGCAGTCGGCAAAAAGCTCGGGGCAGCAAAGCATCCACTGCTACTCTCCGTCCGCTCTGGTGCACGCGAGTCGATGCCAGGCATGATGGACACCATCCTCAACCTCGGGCTCAACGACGAGACCGTTGAGGCACTCGCTACCGAATCCGGCAACGAAGCCTTCGCCTACGATTGCTACCGACGCTTCATCCAAATGTACGGTGACGTCGTCATGGGCGTGCAAGCGCTCAACGAAAACGACCACTGCCCCTTCGAAAGCTGCCTCGAACAGCTTCGCAACCAAGCGGGGGTCGAACACGACAATGAGCTCACAGCTACCGAGCTCAAGGAATTGATCGCGCACTACAAGGCAATCATCCTGACGCGCACAGGCGCTGCCTTCCCACAGGACGTCCACCAGCAACTCTGGGGTGCCATCAAAGCCGTGTTCCATTCATGGCAAAATGAGCGCGCCACCCTGTACCGCCAGAAATACTGCATCCCCGCTGAATGGGGCACCGCGGTTAATGTCCAGGCCATGGTTTTTGGCAACATGGGTGACCAGTGCGCGACCGGCGTTGCGTTCACTCGCAACCCTGCAAACGGCGAAAAAAGCTTTTACGGCGAATACCTCATCAACGCCCAAGGTGAAGACGTGGTTGCCGGCATCCGTACACCGCAGCCAATCGCACAGTTGAAGGATGCAATGCCACAAGTGTATGCCGAACTCGAAGCAGTCCGCAAGCAGTTGGAATCTCATTTTAAGGACATGCAGGACCTCGAGTTCACCGTTGAAAACGGCAAGCTCTGGATGCTGCAAACACGTAACGGCAAGCGCACGGGCCTGGCAGCGGTTCGCATCGCCGTTGAGCTGGTCAAAGAAAAGCTTATCGACCCCAAAACTGCGCTCCTCAAAATCCCTGCCGATTCCATCTCGTCGCTACTTGTGGCGGTCTTCGACCCCGCGGCCGTCCGACAGGCAACCGTCCTGACAACTGGCCTTCCTGCCGGTCCCGGCGCTGCATCCGGCAAAATTTGCTTCACTGCGGGGCAAGCAGAGGCAGTGGCAGCCAAAGGCGGGCACGCCATCCTCTGCCGCGTTGAAACTACCCCAGAAGACCTGCGCGGCATGATTGCTGCAGATGCGATACTGACTTCTCGCGGTGGCGTTTCTTCGCATGCGGCACTGGTTGCGCGCCAAATGAATAAGGTCTGCGTGTGCGGCGCGTCGGCAGTTGCCATCAATTACGGCGCGTCGACATTAACGATCGGTGACAACGTCCTCGGCGAAGGCGACGACATCTCCATCGACGGCACAACCGGTGAGATCTTCGCCGGCGCCGTGGCCACGGCTCCTTCCGAGGTTGAACAAGTACTCCACGGCAAGCTCGACGCCAACGACAGCGACACCTACAGGCTGTATAATCAGGTGATGAAGTGGGCAGACAAGCACCGCAAACTAGGCGTGCGTACCAATGCAGACTCGCCCAGGCAAGCAGACGCGGCGATCGCTTACGGCGCGGAAGGAATCGGATTGTGCCGCACAGAACACATGTTTTTCGAAGGCGACCGCATCACCTTTATGCGTCAGATGATTCTCGCTACCGACGAGAAGGAACGCCGTACGGCACTCAAACAGCTACTGCCGTTCCAGCGCGAGGACTTCTCCGGCCTATTCAAAGCGATGGGCGGCCTGCCTGTCACCATTCGTCTGCTAGACCCACCGCTGCACGAGTTTCTTCCACACGACGAGTCCTCCAAGCGCGAGCTTGCCAACGCAACAGGCGTCGATGTCGATGTGGTCTCCAACCGTGTGCACGCACTCCACGAAGCCAACCCGATGCTCGGCCACCGCGGTTGCCGCCTCGGTATTGCCTACCCGGAAATCACCGAGATGCAGGCACGCGCGATCTTCGAAGCAGCGGCAGCTTGCTACAAACTCAAGAATCCGATCAAGGTGATTCCAGAAATCATGATTCCGCTCGTCGGCTTCGCTGATGAGCTTAAACATCAGGTGGCGGTGGTGCATCGCGTGGCCGCTGAAGTGATGAAAAAAGAGGAGGTCGAATTCAAATACCTCGTCGGCACCATGATCGAAGTCCCTCGTGGTGCTTTGACCGCCGATAAGATTGCAGAAACTGCAGAATTCTTCTCCTTCGGCACCAACGACCT
>DOCS01000212.1 GCA_003503355.1 Opitutia bacterium | reverse complement strand
AGACTTAGAGGAGCTTGGTGCGCACCAGTCGGTAATTCAGTTGTGTGATTCATTGCTTTATTTGGCAATTAAGGAACGAGCTTCCGACATTCATATCGAACCGCAGGAGTCGTGTTCCAAAATTCGATTTCGTATTGATGGACGTCTTCAGGAAATCTTTCGAGTCAGCAGTGCGCTGCATGCGCCTCTCAATTCACGTATTAAGATTCTGAGTGAACTGAACATTGCGGAGACTCGTTTCCCGCAAGACGGACGTTTCTCGATTCCACTCGGTTCGGGTACGGTCAATTTTCGCGTTTCAGTGATCCCGACAATTTATGGAGAGAAATTGGTACTCCGCTTACTCGCCCTGACAGGGAAGCGGGATTTTAAAACATTGGATCAGATGTTTATTTCGCAAACCATTTTAGAGCCCTTTAAGCATGTGATTCGTAGTCCCAACGGAATGGTTTTTGTCACCGGGCCAACGGGGTCAGGCAAGTCGACAACACTGTATGCGGCGCTACATGAGATCAACACTGCGGATGTGAATATCTGCACGATTGAAGATCCTATTGAAACGAGGCTGGATGGTATCATTCAATCGCAGGTGAATAATCAGATTGATTTAAACTTTTCCACATTGTTGCGTTCGTTATTGCGACAGGATCCGGACGTTATGCTGGTTGGGGAAATACGCGATCTTGAAACCGCGAAAATTGCCACCGAAGCCGCCTTAACCGGACACTTAGTTTTTTCGACCCTGCATACCAATAATGCGATCCAGGCGGTTGTCCGTTTAGTTGAGTTGGGGATTGAGCCATATATGGTCGCGCCGTCGATTCTCGCCGTGATGGCTCAGCGCCTTGCTGCTAGAATTTGCGAGGTCTGTAAGCGAGCCTACACGCCAGAGCGGGATTTGTTGGATACCTTTTTCTACGACTCTGATGAAGTGGATGTGCCGGTTTTATATCACGGGGGAGGCTGCCAGTATTGCCGCCAGACGGGCTATCGTGGACGCGTCGCCTTCCATGAATTGGTCTTGGTCACCGAGGAGATGCGTGGATTGATTTCGAGTCGAGCTGATGATGCTGAATTGACTCGAGCGGCGCGTCGCGTGGGGTACAAGCCGCTTCGCTACGATGGCTTAAAGAAGGCGCTGCTTGGTTTTACCACCATTGAGGAACTGGAAGCCCACACGTCTTTTGACTGGCTGAGTGAGGTTGAAGCCAGCTAATAGTGTATATGACGCTCAGGTTTTAGCGTTCGTCAGCAGGTTGGGGCTTTGTTTGCATAAGCATGTGTATGCGTATGCATATGCAATTGTGGCTGAGAGCTGTCGCGCTTCTGTTTTCGGGGTGAGGTCTTTCAGCACGCATAGCGGTTTGTCGTAGCACGGCGGCGAGAGCCGCTGTGATTATCTGTGTGTGCTGAGCCTATGCGCCTTCGTCATAAATGTAGCCGACTCCGTGGACGGTCCTGAATGCATCGAGCGTGAGTCCGTGCCGTTTGTAAAGATCGCGGATTTTTACGATATATTGGTCCAGTGATCGACTGCGCACATCGGCATGAATGCCCCAGATGGAGTGGATCAGATTCTTGCGGGTGAGGACGCTGTTCGGGTTTGCCGCGAGGTATGAAAAAATGCCCAGTTCTTTGCGTCCTATATTTTCAGTCACACCATCGCTAAATTTCACTTCCAAGCGCTGCGGATTCACTTCAGCTCCGCAAAAAGCGAAAGGCCGGTCGGTGGTCGTCACGTTTTGAGTGATTTTTGCATCATGTACCGTTTCCGCTCGGCGCAGGACTGCGTTGATGCGTGCAATCAGTTCAGGAAAGCTGAAGGGTTTGGTGATGTAATCGTCTCCACCCATTTCCAGTGCTTTGACTTTTTGCACTTCGGCATTCTCTCCGGTTAGGAAGATCACTGGGGTGTCGACGCCGCTTTGGCGCAGCTCGTCCATCAGCGCGAAGCCCGTGCTGTCAGGGAGGTGGACGTCTAGTAAGATCAGGTTTGCGAAATTACTTTTGAGGAAGCGTGCGACGTGGGCGGCTTTATTGCAGATCTGACTTTGCATGCCGGCCATCTCAAGATGAGTCGCGATGAGAGTGGCGAGTTCGCTCTCGTCTTCTGCTACGACGATCAGTGGTTTTGGGGGATGGCTCATAGTATTAACTCAACTGACTGAAATCCTGTAGGACTTGGGCGGCATGCGCCTCCGGTTTAACTTTTGGATACGTGTGTAAGATGATGCCATCAGCGGACACTAGGAAGGACATGCGGTGTACGCTATCGTACACGCGTCCCATGAACTTTTTCTCGCCGTACACCCCAAAGGCTTGTGCGACTTCGAGATTCGTGTCGGCAACCAGTGGAAAGGGGAGGTCGTATTTCACCCGAAATTTCTCATGCGAGCTGTCGGGGTCTTTGCTCGCGCCGATCACTTTTAAGCCCGCAGATTTAAATGCAGACCAGCTGTCGCGAATCGCGCAGGCTTCTTTGGTGCAGCCGGGCGTGTCGTCCTTCGGATAGAAGTAAATCAAATAGGGCGTGCTGAGCGCGCTACTCTTTACGGTGACACCGTCTTCTTGGTAGCTAAACAGAGGGGCTTTTTGGCCGGGATCAAGTGGTTGAGGTACTGACATCGTATAGCTCTTTAAAATACCGCGGAGGGTTATTTTTACAATTACATATTTCAAGTAGTCTGGCGTTATTCAGGAAATTTGTTCTTGAGCCTGCCTCATCCTGCATCAGGTTGTCAGCCATTATGGAAAATACACCATTACTTATGCTCGGCTTGCCCAAAGGCAGCCTCGAAGATTCGACAATCAAGCTTTTTGCCAAGGCTGGTTTCAGTATTTCCAAAAGTTCCCGCTCGTATCGCCCGTCTTTTGACGATGCTGAGCTGGACGGTCGCTTCGTGCGCGCACAAGAAGTGAGTCGCTACGTTGAGCATGGATACTTTGACTGTGGCCTCACCGGCCAAGACTGGGTTCGCGAGAACGCTTCCGATGTGGTCGAAGTGTGCGATCTGGTTTACAGTCGTGCCTCCAACCGTCGCTCCAAGTGGGTTATTGCTGTTCCCCAAGCTTCGCCGGTGCAATCTGTGAAAGACCTTGAAGGTAAACGCATCGCTACCGAAGTTGTGAATATCACCGGCCAATACCTCAAGGACAACGGCGTCAACGCAGACGTCGAGTTCTCCTGGGGCGCCACTGAGGTCAAGGTACCTGACCTCGTCGATGCGATTGTCGATCTGACGGAAACGGGCAACTCGCTTCGTGCCAACAATCTACGTATTGTAGATACCTTGCTGTATACCAACACGGTGCTGATTGCCAACAAGGCGGCTTGGGAGATTCCTGAGAAGCGTAAGAAGATCGAGAATATCGCATTGCTGTTGCAAGCTGCGTTGGAAGCGCATTCCAAGGTTGGCCTGAAGCTCAATATTGAGAAGGCGAAGTTGGAGGGTGTGTTGAAGGAGCTTCCTGCGCTGCGTAATCCGACAATCAACCGTTTGGCTGATGATTCTTGGGTTGCGATTGAAACGATTATCGACGAAAAAGTGGTGCGCGACATCATTCCTGTACTCAAAGCACACGGCGCCGAAGGCATCATTGAGTATCCGCTCAATAAAGTAGTGTATTAATCACCGCGTATGGCAGCAGAGGCTTCAACTGACCGCACTGTACGCATCGGCCTGATTCAGGTTCGCGACCAGGGATCGGCTGAAGCCAATCTAGCCTATACGCTCGATCGTATTCGGCAGGCAGCAGCGGGCGGCGCGCAGATTATCTGTACGCAAGAGCTGTTCACCACCTCGTATTTTTGTCGCACGCAGGACCCCGCGCTGTTTGATCTCGCGGAGTCCGTGCCGGGTCCCACCACGGATGCCCTCGCCACACTCGCTGCGGAGTTGGGCGTGGTGATCATCGGTTCGCTGTTCGAGCGCCGAGCAGCGGGGGTCTACCACAACACCGCCGCAGTGATCGATGCGGATGGCTCCTATCTCGGCAAGTATCGCAAGATGCACATTCCGCAGGATCCGGGCTTTGAGGAAAAGTTCTATTTCACGCCAGGTGATTTGGGCTACAAGGTCTGGGACACACATTTCGGCAAAATATCGGTGCTCATTTGCTGGGACCAGTGGTACCCAGAAGCCGCACGGCTCGCCGCCCTCGCTGGGGCAGAGATCTTGTTTTACCCCACCGCAATCGGCTGGCTCCCTGAGGAGAAAGCCGAACTCGGCAGCGCCCAGCACACCGCCTGGGAAACCGTGCAACGCGGGCATGCGGTCGCCAATGGTTGTTACGTCGCTGCCGTGAATCGTACCGGCACCGAGGGCGACACCGAATTTTGGGGGCAATCATTCGTCGCCGACTTTTACGGGCAAATCATCGAACGGGCGCCGGTGGACGCCGAAGCGATCATTTTGGCCGACTGCGATTTAAATGCGCTCGAGCAAATGCGCCGCATCTGGCCTTTCTTTCGCGACCGCCGGATCGACAGTTACGACGGGGTAACCCGCCGGATGATTGACGACGAGTAGGGCGAGGCGCCAACCTGACGACCAGACTGCTCGGCTGGACTGCTCGTTTTGAATTCACCATCCTATTTTCACGACTGACTACGTAAACAATATGGCATCTTTGAGCACACCGAAGGCATTAGGCTACCGTTTTCCTGCTGAATGGGAGCCGCAATCCGCGGTCTGGTTCGCATGGCCGGTGCGGGAAGATCTTTGGTCGGGCGTGTTGCCCAAAGTCCGCAACCAGCTGGCTGCGCTGTATGTACTGGCGGCTCGTTTTCAACCGGTGCATGTGCTGTGTCCTCAATCCGCGCAGGCGGACTTGCAGGTGCGCATGGCGCAGGCAGGCGATGCCACTAGGGTCAGGCTATATGATTACGAAACCGACGATGTCTGGTGCCGTGATTATGGGCCATTGTTTCTTCTCAGCGAAGACGGCTCCGAGCTGTGTCTCGCCGACTGGACCTACAACGCATGGGGCAACAAATTTCCGCTGCAACACAAAGACAACCGCGCGCCTGCTTGGATCGCTGAGCAGTTGGGGCTACGCCGCTTTGCGTTCGATACGGTGCTCGAGGGTGGGGCGATTGAGAGTAATGGTGCCGGCCAACTGCTGTCGACCGAAGTTGTACTGCTCAATCCCAACCGCAATGGTGCACTGACTAAGCAGCAGATCACCTCTCGACTGGCTGAAGGGCTTGGGGTCGATGAGGTGCTGTGGTTGCACGACGGTTTGGTCGGTGACGACACCGATGGGCATATCGATAATTTGGCCCGTTTCTTTAAGCCGGACGGTATTTTGCTGGCAGAGGTGGCCGATTCGCACGACGTCAATTTCGACGCCTTGCACGAAAACGCCCGGCGCGTGGAGCAATTCAGGACCCCTGACGACCGTCCGTTTAATTCAGTTCACTTGCCGTTGCCGGATCCGATCTACGCAGATGGCGAGCGCTTAGCTGCCAGTTATATGAATTATCTGGTGCTTAATGGCGCCGTATTGGTACCGACCTACGCCCAGCCACAGCATGACGCTCAAGCCTTGGAAATTATCGGCGAGTGCTATCCGGGCCGTGAAATTATCGGCTTTGATTGCTGCGATATTGTCCGCGAGGGCGGGGCGATTCACTGTATGAGCCAGCACCAACCCGCGGTTGTGTAACGCAGTCTGTGCGCGGGTCGATGCGCCGACGCTTAACCACTTACTCGCTTGCCTCTTCCGCCATGTCGCGGAAGAAGATCGCGGTCTTGCCGACGCCGCCGATATACTCGCACTGGCGCTGTGATACGATTTCTTGGCAGTATTGTTTGATCGCTGCACGATCCGCTTCGAAGCGGATCTTAATCAGACCGTTTTTGAGGAGTGCGGTTTCAATTTCGTTGAACACCGTGAGTGTGAGTCCTTGTTTGCCGACGCTGACATGTGGCTTGAGTCGTTGGCCGATGCCGCGGAGCTCTTTCTTTTCGGCGCTAGTGAGTGGTGTGCTGTCTTCCATAATTGAGGGCAAGATCGAGTATCCAAGGCTGAAGGTCGAACTTTGATTGTCGCTAAAATCAAAAAAAAAGAACGCCCTCGGTTGGAAGGCGTTCTTGAGTGAAATCGTAAACGATACGTTTGGTTAGGCGTCCTCTTTGGGATCTGGCAGCGTCTTATTGGCAATGTTCTGCAGTAGTTCGCCCATGAACTCGGCTGGCGTCCTGAGGCCCTCGAGGGCCTTGTTGGCGCGCGAGTTGACTTTGACTAGGCCCTCTTCGGCTTCCTTGCGGCCAAGGACGAGGAAGTGTGGCACTTTGTCGACGTGCACTTTGCGGATCTTAGCACCGAGTTTGTCGGCGATGGCGTCGACGGTGACGCGGATCTTGGCGGCCTTCAGTAGCTTTTCAATTTCGCGTGCCTGTGGTACCAGATCGTCGTTCATTGGCAAAATGCGCACTTGCTCGGGCGCGAGCCAGGTCGGGAAGCTGCCGGCGAAGTGCTCGATCAATACGCCACAAAAACGTTCCATCGAGCCGAACGGCGCGCGGTGTAGCATTACAGGGCGGTGCTTCTCGTTGTCAGCGCCGATGTAATTCAGGTCAAAGCGCTCAGGCAGATTGTAGTCGACTTGTACGGTGCCGAGTTGCCATTCGCGGCCGATCACGTCCTTGACCACGAAGTCGATTTTAGGCCCGTAGAAGGCGGCCTCGCCGGGCTCTTCGACGAAGTCCACGCCGAGTGTCTGGGCGGCTTCGCGCAGGGCTGCTTCGGCCTTGTCCCATTTTGCGGCATCGCCGACATATTTGGTCGAGTCGGGATCACGTAGGCCGATGCGCACGCGGTAGTCGCTCATGCCGAGCGTGTTGAACACTAGTTTTACCAGATCGAGGCAGCCTTTAATTTCCTGGCCGATTTGATCTTCGGTGCAAAACAAGTGGGCGTCATCCTGAGTGAAGCCACGCACTCGTGTCATGCCATTCAGCTCGCCGGATTGCTCCCAGCGGTACACCGTGCCGAATTCAGCCAAGCGCACCGGCAAGTCGCGATAAGAGTGCGGCTGGCTGTCAAAAATTTTGATGTGCATCGGGCAGTTCATCGGCTTGAGCAAATAGCCGTCCACCTCGCCCGAATCGAGCTGATTCGAGAGGTCGCTGCACGAGCAACCTTCGGTCGCGAGGCGCTCGACGGTGCCTGGTTCGACGATCGGTGGAAACTGCGATTCCTTGTAGTAGGGGAAGTGCCCTGAGGTGCGGTACAGCCCGAGCTTGCCAATGTGCGGCGTAAAGACTTGATCGTAGTCCGCCATGCGCAGTTCTTCGGAGATGAAGTTCTGCAGCTCCTGGCGGATGACCGCACCGTTCGGTGTCCATAGCGTCAGGCCCGCGCCAACGGCTTCGTCGATGTGAAACAGTTTGAGCTCTTTGCCCAGCTTGCGGTGGTCACGGGCTTTGGCTTGCTCGAGGCGCTCCAAATATTCAGTCAGCTCGAGCTTGCTGGGAAAGGCGGTGCCGTAGATGCGCTGGAGTTGCTTGTTTTTTTCGTCGCCACGGTGATAGGCGCCAGCGATCGAAAGCAGCTTAAACGCTTTGATTTTCTTAGTGTAGCCGACGTGCGGTCCGGCGCACAGGTCGATGAACTCACCGTTCTGGTAGAAGCTGATTTGTTCGCCTTCAGGGACATCGTTGAGTCGGCCGAGTTTGTAGGTCGCTTGGCCGATTTCCTGGATCTTAGCGACTGCCTCCTCACGCGAGCATTCGACACGGGTGAAACGCTGATTCTCCTTGATGACTTTTTTCATCTCCGCCTCGATCGCTTCGAGATCGGCCGCATCGAGCTTCTTCTCCAGGTCGATGTCGTAGTAAAAACCACTGTCGGTCGGGGGGCCAATATCGAGCTGCGTCTCAGGGTAAAGGCGTAGAATTGCAGTGGCGAGCACGTGCGAGCAGGAGTGGCGGAGTTCCTCGAGTGGAGACATTTCTTTCATAATAAGGAGTCGAAGTGAGAAGTTAGAATGCCGTGAGTCAATGCCAGAAAGCAGTCGTTTGCTGCAGCGCCGACGTATGCCATTCAATCG
>DOCS01000156.1:17629-19059 GCA_003503355.1 Opitutia bacterium | reverse complement strand
GATGGCTGCTTCCTTTGGCCTTGCTGGTCTTGGCATGGCAGGTTGCCGTCGTCCGGAGCAAACCATTCTCCCTTATTCCAAGCAGCCAGAGAATGTAATTCCTGGTGTGCCGGTGTATTACACGTCCTCGATGCCGAGCGCTCGTGATAATGTGCCAGTGATCGTTGAAACGCACACTGGGCGCCCAACCAAGATCGAGGGTAACCCAAGCTTTAAGCCCTACGGCGGTGCGACGACTGTATACACACAGGCGAGTATTTTGGATCTGTATGATCCAGACCGTGCGACCAAGAGCAAGCAGGGTGTCACAACACTTTCCCTTGCAGCCGTACGCGATCGCCTCGAAGCGATTCGTAAGGCGCATGGTGCAAATGAGGGAGCTGGTCTGGTGTTCCTTGCGGAGCCGAGCACATCGCCGAGTCGTGCGAAATTGGTGAAGCAGATCAAGAAAGCCTTTCCGAAGGCCACTTGGACCGAAAACACCGCGATTGACCAAAGCACTTCCGAGCAAGCGGCACAGGCTGTGTTCGGCAAGGCGCTTCGTTCGCTGCCAGAATTTACTAAGGCAAAGCGTGTACTAGCGCTCGATGCTGAGTTTCTTATTAACGCTGACGGTTCGTTGAGCCAAGCGCGTGACTTCACTAAGACTCGCAAGGTCAAGGAGTCCAAAGACGCGAATAAGATGAGCCGTCTCTATTCGGTAGAGAGCACATTGACATCGACCGGCTCCATGGCCGATCACCGTTTACGTCTCAGCTCCAGCCAAATGGGCGCATTTATCGCTCAAGTCGGTGCAGCTGTGCTGCAGAAAAAGCACGTGGGTGGTCCTTTGGCTGCGCAACTAGCCGAGATCGGTGCGTCGCTTAAGGTGGACGCGCAATGGATCGACGCTTGCGCGACTGACTTGGTTGAAAACGCCGGTCACTCGATCATCGTCGCTGGCGAGCATCTTCCGAAGTCGGTACATGCCATCGTCATCGCGCTCAATGAAGCGCTGTCTGCTCCGATCAACTACGTTGAAGTGCCGGCCGCAGAGCAGGGCATCGCAGCAGCCGTGGCGCGCCTCAATCAGGGCAACGTTGAGACTTTGATCGTTCTTGGTGGTAACCCCGTTTACGATGCACCGATCGATTTGAACTGGTCCGACGCTCAAGCGAAAGCGACTGAGAGCATCTACATCGGCGGTTCAGTTAACGAAACTTCCGAGGCCGCGGGCCTCTTTATTGCACGTTCTCATTATCTCGAAACATGGGGCGATGGCCGCACGTTCGATGGCACACTGGTACCAGTGCAGCCGATGATTGAGCCGTTGTTTGATACATTTAACGATCTCGAAATCCTCGCTCGCCTTGCCGGTGCGTCGGTCACAGACGGTTATTCGATCGCTCAAGCGACCTTCGCAGACGTTGGTGGTCAGGACTATAGCAAGT
>DOCS01000156.1:8983-17529 GCA_003503355.1 Opitutia bacterium | reverse complement strand
AGCGCTGAAAAGCTCGAAGTCCGTTTCGCGCCAAGCTCACATGCTTACGACGGTCGCTACGCCAATAATGGCTGGATGATGGAGTGCCCGGATCCGATCACCAAGTTGACTTGGGATAATGCGATTCAAATCAGCCCAACACTTGCGAAGGAGCTCGAAAGCGCACAAGGCATTCAGATCTTCCCAGCGAAGAAGCCGATGAACAAGGACAGCGCCTTCTTTGAAGGTGCAAAAGGTACGCTTCAAACCAACAAGGCAAATTTTCGCCGTGGTAAAGAAGAAGCAGTGGTGGTCGAATTGACTGTCAATGGTGTCACGATCGAAGCTCCCATTCACGTGGTTCCAGGTCTTGCCAACTACACTGTAGTCTTGCCACTCGGGTTGGGCCGCAAGGTTGTCGGTCGTGTTGGTCAAGGTGTAGGGTTCGATGCGTATGCCGTCCGCACATCTTCCAGCCTCGGTTGCGCACTCGGTGCGTCGATCAAGCTGACTGAAAAGACATTCCATCTCGCGAACACTCAAGAGCACTGGTCGATGGAAGGCCGCGCACTGGTTCGCGAGAACACTGCAGCTGCTTACACCAAGACACCTGATTTCGTTAATAAGATCGGCGTCGAGTCACACGCTCCATCAAACTACGCGAAGGACGATGGCAAATCACTTCAAGAGAAGTCGGTGAACCAGTATCGTGGCAATTCCGCTTACGAACACCCTGCATTCTCCAAGCCATTGCCGAACGTTAAAGTTTGGGAAGGGAATGAAGATAAGTTCCCAGTGCCACAGCAGTGGGGCATGGCGATTGATTTGAACAGCTGCACCGGTTGCACGGCTTGTGTGGTTGCCTGCCAAAGCGAAAATAATGTGCCGATCGTCGGTAAAGATCAGGTCCTGCGTGGCCGTGAGATGCACTGGATGCGTATCGATCGTTATTTCTCTGCTGAGAAATATGACCAGACGGAAGTGCCGGATGACGTTCAAGTGTCCTTCATGGGCATGATGTGTCAGCACTGTGAGAATGCACCTTGTGAGCAGGTTTGCCCTGTGAATGCGACCGTGCACGACTCACAAGGCCTGAATACAATGGCGTATAACCGTTGCGTGGGCACCCGCTATTGCGCAAACAATTGCCCCTACAAGGTGCGTCGCTTTAACTTCCTTGACTGGAACAAGCGTCAGATCGGTGAATTCTACAAGGGACCGCTTGGTCCTGTCGACGAGCCAGAGCTTGAGAAGATGAACGCGAATCCAAATGTCACCGTGCGTATGCGTGGTGTTATGGAGAAGTGCACATTCTGCACGCAGCGTATTGAATCTGCTAAGATCGAGCAAAAGCGCCTCGCAGGTGCTTCCGATGACATTCGTATCCCTGATGGTAACATCAAGGTAGCGTGCCAACAGGCTTGCCCAACAGATGCGATTACTTTCGGTGATATCTCCGATGCGGACTCTGAAGTTTCTCAGATGAAGGCCAGCGAACGTAACTATTCGGTACTCGGTTACCTCAATGCACGTCCTCGCACGACTTACCTCGCACGTCTTCGCAATCCGAATCCTGAAATGCCGGATGCCTACGAAAAACCATACGCATACGCTCAATATGATGAGCGCTATGGACATGGTAGCCACGGCGATCACGGAGCAGGGCACGACGACCATGGCGCGGGTCATGATTCACATGCAGTACCTGCGCATGACGATCACAGTGCCCACGGTCACGATGACCACGGTCATGACCATTCCTCTCACTAATTTCTAACTTGCGAACCTATTAAAATGGCTACGACTACTCAAGATAGTTCACTGGACGCGACACAGGCCGCTTTGTTGGCTAAAGTGCAACCCGCTGAGCTTCACGAACCGGCCCTTGTCACGAATGATCGTGATTTCAACTGGGTCACCGATAAGATCTGCCGCATCGTCGAGACGAAAACACCCTTGTGGTGGTGGGTCTGCATGGCGATGGCGTTGATGACTGCCTCCTTCACTGGGATGGGCCTCCTTTGGCTGGTCAGCACTGGTGTCGGTGTGTGGGGTCTGGCAAATCCGATCAACTGGGGTTGGGCGATTGTTAATTTCGTTTTCTGGATTGGTATTGGCCACGCCGGAACGCTGATTTCCGCGGTCCTTTGTCTGCTGAAGCAGGGCTGGCGAACCTCGATTAACCGTGCCGCGGAAGCGATGACGATTTTTGCGGTGGTCTGTGCGGGTATTTTCCCGCTCTTCCACGTCGGTCGTGTCTGGTTTGGCTGGTGGTTGTTTCCGATTCCAAATGCAAACGGCATCTGGCCGCAGTTCCGCTCGCCCCTTGAATGGGATGTGTTTGCGGTTTCCACTTACGGAACGGTCTCAGTGTTGTTCTGGTACATGGGCATGATTCCTGACCTCGCCGTACTGCGTGACCGTGCGATTCAGCGCCTCACAAAGGGTGCCTACGAAGGTTGTGGCTGCATGGCGAAGGGCATGGATGTTTTTCGCAAGTTCTTCTACGCAATTTTTGCAATGGGCTGGCGCAATGCTGGTAACCACTGGCGTAACTACGAAATGGCCTACCTGATTCTTGCAGGTATCTCCACGCCGCTCGTTCTTTCCGTTCACACTATCGTCTCCTTTGACTTCGCCCTCGCGGTGTTGCCAGGTTGGCACACGACGATCTTCCCGCCATATTTCGTGGCCGGTGCGATTTTCTCCGGTTTCGGAATGGTGCTGACACTGATGCTTCCACTGCGTGCGCTTTACGGTCTACATGACCTGATCACACAGCGTCACATCGACAACATGTGTAAGATCTGCTTGGGTACAGGTTCGATCGTGGGTTACGCCTACATCATGGAGTTCTTCATTGCCTGGTACGGTGCGAATCCATACGAGAGCTTCGCGTTCATCAATCGTGCGTTCGGCCAATACTGGTGGGCCTATTTGATGATGTTCAGCTGCAACGTTTTCACTCCACAGCTCTTCTGGTTTAAGAAGGTGCGCGAAAACACTGCGATGGTTTGGATCATGTCGATCTTCATCAATGTGGGCATGTGGTTCGAGCGCTTTGTGATTACAGTAACTTCACTGGCCAATGACTTTATGCCATCGAGCTGGGGTTACTACTCACCGACAATGGTCGATATCCTGACCTTCTTCGGCACCTTTGGTTTGTTCAGCGTATTGTTCTTACTGTTCCTACGCTTCCTACCAATTATGCCGATCGCTGAAGTTAAATTTGTGATGCCTGCAGCAGATCCGCACGGCCACCACGACGATGAAAAAGGAGGACAACACTAATGTCTGAATCTGAAACACACGGAATTCTTGCGAGCTTCCCCAACACACCTGCTTTCTTCCACGCGGCGGAAAAGGTGAGGGACGCTGGTTATAAAAATTGGGACACGTATTCATCGTTCCCGGTGCACGGCATGCCTGCCGCTCAAGGTCAGCCTCGTTCGAAGGTGCCGGTATTCACTTTCATTGGTGGTATCTCAGGCTTCACGCTCGGTACCTTTCTTGTCTGGTTCATGAATGCGTATAACTATCCGCTCATCATTGGTGGACAGCCGTTCTTTAGTCTGGTTTTCCCATTCCCGATCATGTACGAGCTGACCATCCTGTTGTCTGCTTTCGGCACTCTCGGTGGCATGTTTATCACCAATTTGCTGCCCCAGCACTACAATCCGCTTTTCAATAACGAAAAATTTCTAGAGGTTTCCGGAGACCGTCTTGTCATCGCGATTGAATCGCGTGACTCGAGGTTCGATCCAGTTGCCACACGTCAATTCCTTAAGGAAATTGGCGGAACCGACATCGAGGAGGTCTCAGCGTAGGACATTATCATGCGTATCTTTCTAGCAATCTATGTTTTTGCGATCGTAGCAGCGGTGTCGATTCTCGGCTTCCGCGGCTCGAAAAGCACAAAGCCACCACTCGAAGTCTTCCCAGACATGGACCGTCAGGCGCGCTACAAGCCGCAGGCAAGCAATGATTTCTTTGCTGACGGTCGTAATGATCGCCCGGTGCCAGCCAAGACGGTTGCCCGTGGTGATTACTTCAATCAAGCAGAGGTCTTTTCTGCTCAGTTTGATGATAAGACTCTCGGCGACACTGTCCTTAATCAAGGCAAGGATGCAGAGGGTAACTTCGTTGATACCCTGCCTCTCGAGGTGACTTACGAACTCATGGCTGAAGGTAAGGAGAAGTATGACATCTTCTGTACCGTTTGTCATGGTGCAGCTGGTGACGGAAACGGTGTGACCAAGCCGTACGGCGTCCTCGCCGCCAGTTATCACGATGATCGCCTCCGCAAGGTCGAAGATGGTCACATCTTTGATGTCATCACCAACGGCAAAGGCCTGATGTTGCCTTTCAATGATCGTATTACACCCGAAGAACGCTGGGCAATTGTCCTCTATGTTCGAGCATTACAACGCTCACAGAACGCAGACGCCAAGGAGCTTTCCGCAGCACAACGCACAGAGTTAGGATTATAATTATATGAGTTCGGACGCATATCACGCTCAAGCTAACAAAGTCGGCAGAATTGCCCTCATCGTTGGTCTCATTTTTACCGCAATTGCAGCTTTCGGCTTATTCCAAGGCTGGAACGAAGGTGACGCACGCCCATTTATGGGGTGGCTCCTCGGTCTCGGGTTTTGGATGTCTATCGCCATTGGCATGACATTCCTGACTCTGATCTGGTACGTCTTCTACGCCCGCTGGCCGGTGATCATTCGCCGCCAGTGCGAGCACGGCATGGCAGCCTTCCCATGGTTGCTACTCCTGTTCCTGCCACTCTTGGCGATCCCGTTCTTCCACGAAAATCCAGGTCTTCTTTGGAAGTGGATGAATGGTAGCAACGCTCTTCCAGGTCACGGAACCGTCGGTGAAGATGCGATCTACACTTGGAAGCAGCCTTATCTAAACATCAATTTCTTCGCTATTCGTGCGGTCGGGATCTTCGGTGTCTTCATCATAATTACAGGGCTACTGCGTAAGTGGTCGTTCGATACGGATAAGACTGGCGACATTAAGAACACAACTAAAGCGCACGCGCTTTCAGCTGTTGGTCTCTTCATCTGTGCGGTTGCGATGTCACTCGGTGCGATTGACTGGTTCAAATCACTCGAATATCATTGGTTCTCGACCATGTACGGTGTGTGGTTCTTTGCGGCCTGCATCCGTGCGGCACTCGCGACACTGATTATCCTGACAGTCATTCTCGCAGCCAAGGGCTACCTTCGGGGGATCCTCAAGCAAGCGCACCGTTATGATATCAGCTGCATGATGCTGGCGTTCACCATTTTCTGGGCTTACATCAGTTTCTCCCAGTATTTCTTGATCTACAGTGCCAATATTCCGGAAGAAACATTCTGGTATAACTTGCGTGAGATGAACTTCGACGGCACCACCAACTCTTGGTGGTTCGTGAGCATGGGCTTGATCTTCGGTCACTTCCTGACTCCGTTCCTCTGCCTCCTTTGGTACAAGACTAAAGTCGTTGTATGGCGTACTGTTGGTATCTCGATCTGGATCCTGACGTTCCACATTCTCGACCTCTACTGGAACATTGTTCCCGGTAAGTTGGTCAATCCAGACGAACATGCTGCGGGCTACTTGGTGCGCCAGTTCTCAATCAACTGGGTCGATATCTCGTCACTCATTGGTATCGGTGGCATTTGCATTTTTGCATTCTGCCGTAGTACTAAGAAAGCTGAACCGATCCCGGTTCGTGACCCGAATATTGCAATTTCAATCAACTACTCAGAGTAATTTACGATGTCTCAATCAGAAATATCATCTAGCAGTCGACTGCTGTCTTTCACCGGTGCCGTGGGTGCGATTTTCGTGTTCGCTCTCATCTTGTATGTAGCCTACCTACCTAATCGTCCGGCTCCGTTTGATCAACAGGTGAATGACGCTCGCCAAGCCAAAGCCGATGAGGCGCGTGCTGCTGGCGAGGCTAAACTGAACAGCTATGAAATTATCAACGCGGAAGCCGGTACTGTTCGAATCCCGATCGAGGATGCGATGGAATCGACAGTGGCTGCCTACAGCGCGGCTAAATAAGGGCTGGAATCCAATCGGACTGTGAAGGAATTATCCTGAATAGCCTGCTTTGTTGACTGACTCGTTCTAATTGTTCCGAACTTCCACGGCATATCCGCCATATCTCTATTTTTTAATCCACTGTAATGAGCAACGCTCCTCAATCCCAGTCCACTAGTCAGGTCGCAGCTATGCGTGCCGAGCTGAGTGAGATCGATGCTTCGATTCGGTTCTCGGCTCTGTATTTTGTCATTTCGGCAACTTTCTGGCTGATGATCGGCACTGTCCTCGCGCTGATCACTGCCTATCAATCCCATGAGTCGAGCTTCTTGGCTGGCTGTGAATACATGACCTTCGGGCGCCTGTATCCTGCTTCCATTAACGCTATGGTGTTTGGTTGGGGCAACAACGCGGTTTTTGCCATCGGTTTGTGGATAATGGCACGTCTGTGCCGCACACCGATTTGCAACAGTGCTCTGTTGATCGTTGCGGGCTTGTTCTGGAATCTCGGCCTGTCTGTTGGGCTCGTCGGTATTTTCGCCGGGGACCTCACATCAGTGGCATTACTTGAGCTTCCGGGCTATGCGACGGCGTTACTGCTCTTTTCGTACGCCTTGATTGGTGCGTGGGGCATTCTTGCCTTCAGCGTTCGCAAGGGCCAAGGAGCCTACGTTGCTCAGTGGTACATCCTCGCAGCACTGTTCTGGTTCCCGTGGATCTATGCGATCGCGCAATTTTTGGTTGTTTGGTTTCCCGCCCGCGGCGTGGTTCAATCGATCACCAGCACGTGGTATGCGTATAACCTGCAAAACCTCTGGCTGACACCGATGGCACTCGGTGCCGCTTTTTATGTCATCCCCAAGGTCTTGGGCCGCCCCATACACTCGTATTACCTGTCGGTGCTAGGCTTCACGTCTTTGGCATTACTCGGCAGCTGGACGGGTATGGCGCATTTGACCGGTGGTCCCGTTCCGATCTGGATGACGACCACGGGTATTGTCACTGCCGTCATGATGGTGATCCCCACGGTCTCAGTGGGATTGAACCTGTATTTGACAGTGAAGGGCACCAGTGGGCATATATGGCGTAGCCCCGCGCTTCGATTTATCATGTTTGGTACATTCGCCTTTGTGGTGTATAGCTTGATCGATTCGGTCATTGCGCTGCCTACATTAAATGAAATCGTTCACTTCACTCGCTTCAGTGAAGGTCTCGACCAGACGGGCGTGTATGGTTTCTTCAGTATGGTGATGTTTGGTGCTCTCTACTATATGGTACCGCGCTTGCTCAAGCGTGAGTGGCCTTCCACCGCACTGATTTATTTACATTTCTGGGGCAGTGCCCTTGGTATTACCGTAACTGTGGTCGCTCTGTTTGTTGGCGGTTGGTTTGAAGGCGTTCAGATGAACGATGCCACCGTCCCATTTTTAGACATTGTTCAATCGACCATACCTTGGTTGAAAGCACGATCCATTGGCGCAGTCTTGCTGGCCCTGGGGCATGTTGCCTTTGCTATTAACTTCTTTTGGATGCTGTTCGCCACGGGCTCGATTCGTGCCAAACAAGGTCCTACATTGCTCCAGTCTGCTAACCAGGAGGGTGCAGCTTAATGAAAAATCTACCGCTTCTTTTTTGTGGGATCTTGATTGCCTTGGCGTCTTCGTTCACTGGCTTGGTTCTCAGTAGTTACATTCAACTTGGCAGTTTAACGCAGACAACGGAGACACTCGATGAATCGGGTAATTCCGTTGAAGGCGATCCATTGTTTCCCGCCAAGGTCTCCGGTTTGGCACAGCAAGGCAAGCAAGTCTATGTCGAGCTCGGCTGTGCCTATTGCCATACACAGCAAGTTCGACGCGCCGGTTACGGTTCCGATGTCGAGCGTGAGTGGGGCAAGCGTGCGACGGTATCCCGTGATTATATTACACAAGAGCGTGTCTTGATAGGTACGCAACGTATCGGGCCTGACCTGACAACTACTGGCGAACGTCTGGCGGACAAAGCCTGGCACCACCAGCATTTGTACAATCCCAAGTCGACCTCCGAAGGGAAGTCTACTATGCCTCAGTACGCTTTCCTTTACGAAACGCGCGAAATCGAAGGCGCACCGTCCACGAAGGCATTACAATTCGATTCCGGCTCTGAGTATGCACCAGAGGCAGGGTACGAGGTGGTTCCGACCCTTCGTGCCGAAGCATTGGTTGAATACTTGCTCAGCCTTAAACTTAATTACAGCCTCCCTGAGGCACCGATTTCAGAATGATGAGCAACGAGAAAAAAACTAACAAGTCCAGCGATCAGGGCGTGAAGGATTCTCCAGAGCTAGATCTTCATGATCCGCTCATGCGCGAGAAGGATGAGCCTAAGGAAGGCTTTGCACCGACCCCGATTTTTATCCTCTTTCTTTTTTCGGCCCTGTGCTTCTGGGCTGGGGTTTACTTGGTAGAGAATTCTGGTGGTTTTAGCCGCGATGCGTTTTCACCGGATTTCAATCCGCACGCCGCGGTTGTGGTTGTTGA
>DOCS01000156.1:7267-8864 GCA_003503355.1 Opitutia bacterium | reverse complement strand
TAGCACGTATTCTCATTAACGGTATCAACGGCCCGATCGAAGTCGCTGGCAAATCGTATAATGGTAACATGCCCGCGTTTGGTCCCAATGGCCTCAATTTAAAGCCTAAGGAAATCGCTGCGGTACTGACTTACATTCGTCAGGATTGGGGCAATGCTGCTTCCGATGTGACCGAAGCGACCATGAATACCTACATGCAGCAGTACGCTTCCCGTGGCACTCCTTGGAACGCCACTGAGGTGGTTGAGGATCTGAGCCCTGAGCCTGTCGCTGCAGTCGCTCCTTAGGCGGCAGAGGATTCGCACGCAGCAACAGCAGCCGTGCACCAATCAGTCGAGTTTAGTTATCTTTAAGCCCCGCAGGATTGTTCCTGCGGGGCTTTTTCGTTTCACAACAGAAGGGCGCTCACTTTCGGCGTAAATACCTGCTCGATAGATTGGCGAGCAGCTTGGTGTGTCATTGCGTGCGATTCCTAGCGATTGAGTTGAGGGCGTAGGTACAAGTTGCTTGGCGTCGGCAAGTCGCCGGCAGATCAATGCCAGTGCTTGAGTCGTTTTTTCAGTGCTGCTGTTGACCTTAGGACAGAATTAGTACGAATTTTCCGCATGGAACCGAATTACTCGAAATTGGCCGCTGTGTTGACTGGATTCTCGACGAATCTACAAAAGGGCGAACGCGTCTTAATTGATGCGTTTGATATCCCCGAAGCCATGGTGGTCGCGTTGGTGCGTGCGGCTCGTGAACGCGGTGCCGTGCCCTTTGTTAATTTACAGCGTGCACGCATTAGCCGTGAGCTGGTCAATGAACTCGACCCCGAGCAATTTGAAACGCAGGCGACGTGGGAACTGGCTCGTATGCAAAAAATGGATGCGTACATTGCGGTGCGGGGGTCGGATAACATTTTTGAAATGTCCGATGTCGATCCGAGCAAGGTGTCGAGTGTCATGCAGGCGATGAAGGCCGTGCTGGACTATCGTGTGAACAAGACCAAGTGGGTGATCCTGCGTTGGCCGACGCCTGCGATGGCGCAGCAGGCAATGCAGAGCACCGAGAGCTTTGAGGAGTTTTTCTTCCGTGTGTGCACGCAAGACTACTCGCGTATGGTTGAGGGCATGCAGGCATTGGAGACCTTGATGGCGAATACCGATCAGGTGCATTTGAAAGGGCCGGACACCGACTTGCGCTTTTCGATCAAAGGCATTGGTGCAGTGGCCTGTGGTGGCCGCCACAATATCCCGGATGGAGAGGTCTTCTCCTGCCCGGTAAAGGACTCTGTAGAGGGGGAGATCACCTACAATGCGCCGACCATTTATCAGGGTGTCTCTTTCGATCGGATCCACTTGAAATTCGAGAAGGGTAAGATCGTGCACGCCGACGGTACCAATGCGCAGCGCCTCAATGAGATTTTGGATTCGGATGCAGGGGCACGTTACATCGGCGAGTTTGCGATTGCGTTCAATCCACACATTCTGGAACCGATGCGCGACATTCTGTTTGATGAGAAGATCGCGGGCTCCTTCCACTTTACACCGGGCCAAGCCTACGAAGAGGCCGACAACGGCAATCGTTCTCAAGTCCATTGGGACATGGTGCAAAT
>DOCS01000156.1:3347-7197 GCA_003503355.1 Opitutia bacterium | reverse complement strand
GTGGGCAACGCTCCGTCGTTGCCGCATGTGTTGAGTGCACGTTGTCCGGCGATATCCCTGGAAACCACAGAGCGTTTCTCTCCAATTCTCCTTCTTTTCTAACTATGTATCCACCAATTACACCTCAAACGGCCGACTTCATTCATCGTCTTCCCAAGACAGAGACGCATTTACACATTGAAGGAGCGCTGCCGTATCAACTGCTGCAGCAGTTGGATCCCGAACGCTTCAGTCAGCCACAGGCTTGTTGGGCGCAGGATTTTAAATGGCAGTGTTTTGAGGATTTTGAGCATCATCTGATCGAGCATGCGATGCAGTGGTTTACCACGCCGGAGCGTTATTACGAAGCGGCCAAGGTGATCTTTGCAGGACAGCTCGCGCAGAATATTCGTTATGTGGAGACCTCATTTCATGCAGGAATGATTCAGTTTCTCGGTATTCCGGGGCCGGAGATCTTAGCGGCCATCCATAGTGCGGTGCCTGCAGGTCTGGAAGTGCGTGTCTTTATGGGCATGGCACGTGATTCTTACAATGAGGTGCTCGGTCCGGTGTTGGACGACTGTGTCGAATGGGACGGTTTGGCTGGCCTGGATTTACACGGTGTGGAGTATTTGCCGCTGGAAGCGTGGACGCCGCGTCTGTGGGCTAAGGCGCGCGCCGCCGGCTTGACCACCAAGGCGCATGCCGGTGAGTTTGGGCCTGCCGCCAATGTGCGTGAAGCCATTGAGTTGCTGGGCGTTCAACGTATCCAACATGGCGTGCGTGCGATTGAGGATGCTGCGGTGGTGGACCTTGCGATCGCCAGCGGCGCGACTTTTGATCTGTGCCCGATAAGCAACGTCAAACTCAACGTCGTGCAGGAGTTGGAAGCGCATCCGATTCGGCAATTTTTTGACCGTGGCTTGCGCTGTACCATCAGTACGGATGATCCGTTTTCGTTTGGAAATACAGTCGAGGATGAATATGCGGCGCTCAGTTCGGGGTTGCAGTTCAGCCATCAGGAACTGGCTCAGATCGCTAAGAATGGTTTTGAAGTCGCGCAGCTCGATGCTGCCACCCGCACGAAGTGCATCGCAGAGGTGGACGCAGTGGTGGCGGACTTTGAGGGGTGAGACTATCCTAGCCGTTAAAGACTAGAAAGGCAGGGGCCTGACCGGTCGTGCTGTATTTCGGGGTGCCGCAACCACAGACGGGGCGCGAAGCAAAAAATGACTTTTAGCGGTCAACTCCTCGAGGCTCGTTTGCGCGCGGATGAGCCGATTTTTCGGCGGTTATTGCGCTGCTTCTGAAAGACGGGAATGAACTTTTTCTCGATAAAATCGAAGCCTGCCTGCAGGCCGTCGCGTTCGTATACTATCCCGATTTCGGCTTCCATCGCGGTCGGCTCACCGAGAGCCGAGAGGAAGTGGTTGGATGTCATTTGCACGAAGACCTCCGAGCGCTCCTGCGCTGGGATCTCCTTTTGATTTAAGATCCATTCACGGGCAAAGAGTGCGAGCACTGCATCGCCAATCCATGCCTTTGTGCGTTTTTCATCTTCGTTCATATGTGCGTTTTATCTTCGGTCGGCTAGGGCTCCAAGAAGATTCGACGCGAAGCAGGGATTGCAGCTGTTTCAATTTGGTCTGATCTAAAGTTTGACACATGTATCTTTTTACTTTGAGTAATCAAAGTTATGCAACGCAGCAAAGTATTATTCTCTACACTTTCAGTCTTAATTGCTGCCAGCAGTCCTGTCTGCGCCGATTCGCTGGTTACCGACCGTCCGGATGCGACGGAGTCCAGCTCGGTCATCGCTTCCGGCTTTGCTCAGTTTGAAGTCGGCGTGACTGCCGTTGAGGGCACGGACGGTGAGTCCGCGGTTGAATATGGAGGCTCATTACTGCGTGTCGGTATGGTTGAAGACTGGGAACTGCGCCTTGGCTGGGGCGGCTACCTGGAATCCGATACCGTTTCCGGGGCCAATGATGCGATGCTCGGTTTCAAATATTACATCACACCCGAGGGGGATTCTTGGCTCGAGCCCGAGGCTGCGATTTTGGTGCACACTAGTCTGCCAGTTGGTGACCGTGATATTACATCGGATGAGTGCGACCCCGACTTCTTGTTGTCCTTTTCTCACACCCTGTCCGAGCAATTCTCGTTGGGCTACAATTTAGGCGGCATGTTGGAAACGTCCGAGAAGGCTGATGGTGGTGAGACGACCTTGTCGTCGGGCTTATATTCAGTGGCTTTGGGCTATGGCGCCACAGAGCAGTTGGGGTTGTTTCTCGAAGTCTTTGGGGCCGTGGGTTTGAGCGCGGAAGCGTCTCCCGCTTCACTCGATGGCGGAATTACTTGGTTGTTCAACGATGACTCGCAGCTTGATGTGTTTGCTGGCGTCGGGCTCAATGACGATGCCGACGACTGGTTCGTTGGGCTCGGCTACTCTATCCGCTGGGCACGCTAATTTGTGCGGCAAGCGGTCTAGCTGTTGAGCGCTTGGTGGCGCGCTGTGCGCTTGCGGTTCAACACGCCAGCCGGTTGTCGACGATAGGGTTCAGTAAACGTCGGGCAACTCGGCAGGATAGCTGGACGATTAGTGTGCCTCCAGCCAGTTGTCGCCGATGCCGATGTCGATTTCGATCGGGCATTTGAGATCGAGGGCATCTTTCATGCCCTCGGTTACCAGTTCGCGGACGATGGTTTCTTCCGCGGGGTCGAGATCGAAGATCAGTTCGTCATGCACTTGCAGCAGCATACGGGTATTTAGCTGTTTCTCGGTGAGGGCGTTCTGCACGTTGACCATTGCAATTTTGATCATATCGGCGGCAGTGCCTTGAATCGGCATGTTGATCGCGTTGCGCTCGGCAGCGGCACGTATGGTGCCATTGCTGGAATTGATGTCGCGCAGGTGGCGACGGCGGCCACTGATGGTTTCGACATAGCCTTGGGCCTTGGCACGGTCTTGCATGCGCGTCATGTAGCCGGGGATGCCGGGGAACTGCTCAAAGTAATTGTTGATGATCTCTTGCGCTTCGGTGCGCGAGACAGTGCCGAGGCGTTGCGCTAGACCGAAGGCAGAGATGCCATAGGGGATGCCGAAGTTCACCATTTTAGCAGTGCTGCGCTGCTCGCGTGTGACTTCGTCGAGTGCGACGTCGAAGATTTTGGCGGCGGTGGCGGCGTGAATGTCGCGCCCTTGGCGGAAGGCGGTCAACAGGCCTTGGTCTTCAGTGAGCGCGGCGAGGATGCGCAGTTCGATTTGCGAGTAGTCGGCCGATAATAGCTTCCAGCCTGGGCGAGCGATGAAGGCCTTACGGATTTCACGGCCCTGCTTGCTGCGCACTGGGATATTTTGCAGGTTGGGATCGTTGGAGGATAGGCGACCGGTGGAGGTCTGCACTTGACCGTAGTGTGTATGGACACGGCCACTTGCCGAGTCGATCGAGTGTGGCAGCGCGTCGATGTAAGTGCTCTTGAGCTTTGCGAGCTGGCGGTATTCGAGGATATTGGCGACGATGGGGTGCTTGGGCGCGAGCGAAGCAAGGACCTTTTCGTTGGTCGCGTATTGGCCGGTTTTGGTTTTCTTCGCTTTCTCGACCAGTTTGAGCTCGTCAAACAACACTTCGCCGAGCTGCTTGGGGGAGTTGAGGTTGAATTCACGCCCGGCGGATTGGTTGACCGCGTTGCGCAGCGCTTCGATATGACCTTCGAGGGATTGACCTGTCTCTACCAGTACCGATTCGTCCATCAGGATGCCTTCACGCTCCATGGCGACGAGAACCGGTAGCAGCGGCGTCTCGATGTCGTAGAATACCTTGGCTTGACCGCTCTCTTTGAGTTTGGCCTTGAATAGACTCCATAGTTG
>DOCS01000156.1:0-3243 GCA_003503355.1 Opitutia bacterium | reverse complement strand
ATGGTCGTGTATTGGAGGAAGTCCTCCGAAAGTGCATCGAGGTTGTGCCGCTGTTCCGGGTCAATTAATGCATGCGCTAGCATGGTGTCGAAGCACGGGCCGGCGACGTCCATGCCTTGCTCTGCCAGTATCGATAAGTCAAACTTCAGGTTGTGGCCGACCTTGGTGAGCGTGCTGTCGTCGAACACGGGGCGCAAGACGTCGAGCACTTGCGCGGCTTCGCTGCGCTCGCTGGGGAGCGGTACAAACCAGCCGCTGTGTGCTTGGGTCGCAAAGGAAATGCCGACGAGCTGCACGCTGCGGGGGTTCAGTCCGGTGGTTTCTGTGTCGAATGCGAAGGTGCCCGCGTTGCGAAGGGCTGCGACCAGTTGGTGGAGTGCCTCGGTCGAGTCCGCGATGCGGTAGTCGGTCTTGAGATCGGCGAATGTTTTAAACGCGATGTCAGGCAGCAGGTCCATTTGGGTTTCTCCCGAAGCGGTCGACGCTTGGCTGGTTACCTTGGCTTTTTCATCATCCTCACTCATGAGCACCAGATCCGTGGCGGCTTCTTGGATGGTGAAATCGTTGCCGAAGATGCGTTTGCCAAGGGTGCGGAATTCAAACTCAGCGAAAAGCGGCACGAGTTTGTCCTTGTTGGGTGGGTCGAGGCGCAGTGCTTCCCAGTTCGCCTGAATGGGCACATCGAGTTGGATGGTCGCTAGTTTTTTGGAAAGGAGCGCTTGGACGGTATGGTCGCGGACACGTTCCTTTTGCTTGCCCTTGAGCTCTGCCACATGGTCGATGATGTTTTGCACCGTATCGTAGGTCGCGAGTAGTTTGGCGGCGGTCTTGGGGCCGATGCCTGGCACACCGGGGATGTTATCCGAAACGTCACCGCACAGGCCGAGCATGTCGATCACCTGTTCGGCGCGGGCGATGCCCCATTTCTCTTTAATCTCGTCGACTCCTAAAATTTCCGCGCCGTCGCCTTGGCGGGAAGGGCGATACATTTTGATCTTGTCAGTGACGAGTTGGCCAAAGTCCTTATCAGGTGTGACCATAAAGATTTCGTCAAAGCCGTCGGCTTCAGCGCGATGCGAGAGGGTGCCAATGATATCGTCGGCTTCGTAGCCGTCCATTTTTAGCACGGGTATACCAAAGGCTTCGGCGACGCGGCTGAGGTGGGGCATCGCGGCCGCGAGGTCTTCCGGCATGTCCTCGCGATGCGCCTTGTATTCCGGGTGCAGAATATGACGCGCGGTGGGAGCCGAGGTGTCGAATACCACTGCGAGGTGGCTCGGCTTTTTCTTCGTGATCAGCTCGATGAGAGTGCCGGTGAAGCCGAAGATGGCCGACGAGTTGAAGCCCTTAGAGGTGTAGATCGGACTGCGGATCAGGGCAAAGTGCGCGCGGTAGGCGAGCGCCATTCCGTCGAGGAGGTAAAGTGTCTTGGACATTTGTTTGAAAAAAACGAAAGGCTGAAATCCAGAAATAAGGTGTGTTATTGTTTCGACCAGCAGGGCGGCGACAAGACCTGATTCCGGAAAGCTGTAGGGTGGGGGATTAAAAAATCGAATAAAGTGTGCCTTGACTAGTCGATCCTGTGATCCAGGCACAAAAAAGCCCTTCCAGTTTAGGAAGGGCTTTTAAAATTAGTGCACCGAAAGGCTTATTCTGCTGGCTTGGTCTTTTTGATGCCGACCACACGATCGCCTTCTTTCCACTCGCCGCGTTCGCGAAGTAGGTCCACGCGTTCGAAACGCTTGAGGACTGTTCTGTTTTTCTTACCACCGCCGCCGGCGGTTGCTTTAAAGCTGTTGTGTTGTGACATGGTATGCTTCTTGTTGAAAGTTAAAACGAAGAAATAAACGGGTCTGCCTGATAAAAATCAAGGCTTAATGCGATTTTCTTTCAGGTATTTTTACGCCCCAAGTGGATGATTTCAATCGTTTGTGCGATCGGTCAACCAAAGGGCGAGATATGTGTTCGATTTGAACGGCACGGCTTGATCGGCTTCTTCGTTTCGCTCGCTTACGTGTCGGGTTGCGGCTGAAATGCAAGGGAGGCTTTACAGACGAAGCGAATCAAGCCAATCAAAAGGAGTCACTTATGTCTGAAACTCCTAAATTAGCATTTGAGCAATTACGGATCGCCCGGCACCTGATCCGGTGGTCGCTGCTTGTGCTGCCTGTATCGGTGGCGGTGGGGTCGATGGTGGCGCTGTTTTTGTGGCTATTGGAGTCGGCCACCCAGATTCGCCAAGCCAATCTGTGGCTGATTACGCTGCTGCCGCTGGCGGGGGTGGGTATTTATTGGCTCTACCGCAGGTGGGGCAAGCATAGCGAGGCGGGCAACAATTTGATCATGGATGAGATTCATGCGCCGGGAGGGGGCATCCCGTTTCGCATGGCACCGTTGGTTCTGGTGACGACGATTATCACGCATTTGTTTGGTGGTTCGGCGGGGCGTGAGGGCACCGCAGTTCAAATGGGTGGCAGTGTGGCGGATTATTTTGCCAAAAAATTTGGTCTGAGGCATGAGGATAAACGCATTTTGCTGATGTCGGGAATGGCGGCTGGTTTTGGTGCGGTGTTTGGCACGCCGCTTACCGGTGCGATCTTTGCGTTAGAGGTGCTGGCAGTCGGCCGTATTAAGTATGATGCGCTGATGCCGTGTTTGATTGCGAGTTTACTGGCCGATATCGTCTGTTCCTCGTTTCCGATTCATCATACCCATTATTCGATTGGCTACTCCGCAAAGCAGGCGATGGGAGCCTTGTCCTTTATTCATTTCGATTTGGTGCTACTGTTGCAGGTTCTGATCGCCGGCGCTTGCTTTGGTCTGGCGAGCTTTGCCTTTGCCGAATTGTCGCATAGCATCAAAGCATTGAGTCAGCGCTGGATCGCACGCAAATGGCTGGTTCCTGTGGTGGGCGGCTTACTGGTGCTGGGGATCAGTGGTTTGTTGGGCACGACCGATTATTTGGGCCTCGGGGTGAGCGCGCCGCATGAGGGCGGTGTGAGCATTGTGTCGGCGTTTAGCGCGGGCGGCGCCGACTCGTTTAGCTGGTTGTGGAAGCTGCTGTTGACGGCGATCACCTTGAGCATGGGCTTCAAGGGCGGCGAAGTGACGCCGTTGTTTTTTATCGGCGCGACCTTGGGCAATGCCCTGGCAATGCTATTGGGGGCGCCGGTCGATCTGTTTGCCGGGCTGGGCTTTATTGCGGTGTTTGCCGGGGCGACAAATACGCCGCTGGCGTGCACG
>DOCS01000100.1 GCA_003503355.1 Opitutia bacterium | reverse complement strand
TTTGTCTGACAGTGCCTACATTGAAGGTGTCATGACTCTGCAGAAATTAAAATGTTTACATTTTACATTTATTAGTCGATTGTTGGTCTATGATTGATTCTACACCCTTCCCGAATGAACTCCTTGCGCGGCCTGAGACCCTAAGCTCTTTGGCGCAAACGCGCGTTGAACAGCTTATTTTCAATGGCGAACTCCTGCCGGGCGAAAAGGTCAAGGAAGCGGTGATCGCGAGCCAGATCGGCTTCAGCCGCGGTCCGGTGCGCGAGGCTTGCCGAGCACTCGTGGCCGAAGGTTTCCTGGTCTCGATCGCGCAACGTGGCGTCTTCGTACGGGAGTTCACAGCAGAAGAAATCTCAGATCTCTACGACATTCGCGGTCATCTGGGCATCCTTGTGGGCAAGCTGGCAGCCGAGACTGAAGACCGCGACTACCTTAAGGAACTCGCAGATGTGCTCGCTCGGATGAAGACCTCCATTGATGCGGGTGAAGAGAATTCATATTTTCGCCTCACACTTCGGTTCAATGACCTGTTTCTGGCTTCCGCTGGCAATAGTGAGCTCACCAAGATTTACCGCCGGATTACGCGATCCATTCGCCTCTACCGGATGAAGTACCTTCATTATGCTGGGCAGACCGCCGAACGAAAAGATTGGCTGAACGCCTCGTTCAAGGCATCCATTGATCAGCGCGAACAGTTCCTGACCGCGCTTCAAAAGAGTGATAGCGAGCTTGCTGGCGCTTTGCTCAGGCGTCACGCTGAGGACTCACGGCAACGAACCGAAGACCTCGTTGCCCGTGTTGCGATCTCACAGAACAAAGACAAGACGGGATAATGGCTGCACGCGTTCTCTGCTGTGGCGACGTCGGTCCGCTCACCCTGGGCGATGGTACATTGGCAGAGCCGATTGCACCATTTCTCAGAGAGGCCGACATCCGATTTGCCCAGTGCGAGCGCATTTATTCTTTGTGCGGTACGCTGGCATCGAACTCAAACGCCGTCCATGCCAGATGCGCACCTGAGCTCGCGCAGGTGTTTTTCGACTGCGGGTTCGACGTGGTCTCCTTGGCTTCAAATCACACATTGAATTTCGGAAATGAGGCTCTGGCCGACACCATCCAACTCTTCCGGGACCGGGGGATGCAGACGGTCGGCGCAGGCATGAACATTGCCGAGGCGAGAAAGCCAGCCTTTATTGACGCAAACGGACAGCGAGTTGCCTTTCTGGCATACGCATCGGTCCTGCGGGACGGGTTTGCCGCGACCGAGGACAGTGCGGGTGCCGCACCACTACGAGTGCGCACTTGGTATGAGGAGTTCGACTGGCAACCAGGCATGCCTCCCCTGACTCATTCCGAAGTTTGGGTTGAGGACTTGGAGGCGATGTGCGCCGATATTACAGCCGCCAAGAAAGAAGCGGATCATGTGATTGTGTCCCAGCATTGGGGCATCCATTACATCCCTAAACTTATCGCCGAGTATCAACCGCCCGCAGCGCGGGCGGCGATCGCCGCAGGTGCGGATGCCATCATTGGCTCCCACGCTCATGCGCCGAAAGCGATTGAGATGATTGACGGTAAGCCCTGCTTCTACAGTCTGGGCAACTTCATGATGACCGGCGTGCCCAAAGCTGGCGAAAAAGCGCGTCTCTTCGAGGACCGCTATGGCGTGAAACTGGATCCGACCAGACCGTTCCTCCCTTACGGCGAAGATGCCCGCCGTCTGGTTGTGGCCGATCTTGAGCTCACGGATGCCGGGGTTCAGGCCGGCATACAACTCGGCGAAATCGGGACCGACATGAAACCGCGGGTTTTTGGGGCCGGCGTGGCCTTCGACGAAGCGCTGCGGTTTGTGGAGGACGTCTCAGACGGATTTGACAGCGTGTTTCGGGTCTCTGGGACCCGTGTAGCGGTGGAGGAGCCGCGTGGAACAACGACGATAAAAGCAAAAAGCTAAATCAAACTAGGGAGGACGACATGCTAAATAGAAGAACACTCATGGCACTCGCAGCCGGAACCACCATGCTGGGGTTCAGTGCAACTACCGCAACAGCTGAAGACGTCAGTTTTGAAGGTGAGACAGTGCGGATTATTGTCCCCTTCGGCGAGGGTGGCGGCTCTGACACTTACGCGCGCACGCTGCAAGTCTACCTTGCGCGGCACCTGCCGGGCGAGCCCACAGTGATCGTCGAGAACATGCCTGGCGGTGGGTCGATCAAAGGGGCGAATACTTTTCAAAACGCTGAACCGGATGGTTTGACGGCCTTGGTCGCTTCGACCTCGACCTTCACCAGCGCCATCTTTGGCGGCAGTGCTGTGAACTACGATATTACTTCGTGGGAACCAGTCGTCCTGTCACCACAGGGATCAGTACTCTTTGCGGCGGCCAGTACCGGCATCGCAGATCAGGATCCGGTGACCGCCACCCAGACGCTGGCTACCGTAAGCCACGCATTCGGCATTAAGTCACCGACTGCTTCTGAACTCAGGGCCGTCGCAGCCTTCAATCTTCTCGGGATCGAGAACATCAATCCCATCTTCGGCCTGAGCGCCGGAGAGCGCCGCCAGTCCATGATCCGAGGCGAAATGCAGCTCGGTGTGGAACCTTTCTCTGGCTATTCATCCAAAGTGGCGCCTTATGTCGAGTCCGGCGAGCTGGCCTTCTTCGCGACACTTGGTTTCATTGACGCTGACGGCACCGTTGTTCGCGACCCAGGCATGCCCGACGCGATGACTGTTCCTGAAATCTATGAAGCGATCCATGGCGAAGCACCCTCTGGACCACTGTGGCAGGCATATTTGAACTTCCTCAACATGGGCGTGATGACGTCAAAATCGCTCAACCTGCCGGCTGGGACATCGCCTGAAATCGTGGCTGCATGGAGGGGCGCAATCGATGCAACCTTGCAAGACGCAGAATTCCTGCAGGTAAGCGGCAAGGTGCTTGGACCGTACCCACAGATCTTTGGCGACGAGGCCAAAGCCGCAATCCGTGGCGCGCTCGATATGGACGAAGCACAGCGCGAATGGCTCTTTGCCTGGATCGAAGAAGGTATGGGCGTACCGGCCGGCAATTAACCAAACGCACTCCGGATGGCGGCGCCCGAACTTCAGCGCCGTCATCGCCATTTCCACCTTACTGAATGATAGCCTTCACGATCAGCCCCCGAAGGGAACCCGACATGCTTGATACCCTTTTGGACGCCCTGGTGCAGACCTTCACCTTGTATCATCTACTCTATCTAGGGGCGGGCGTTGTATTTGGCCTCGCAATTGGGATCATTCCGGGTTTGGGTGGTTCTGCAGGTCTCGCGCTGACGTTGCCCTTTGTCATCGGCGTCGAACCGTCGGCAGCGATCGGTCTGATGATCGGGCTGCAATCCGTGACGGCAACCTCCGACACATTTCCCGCCGTTCTGGTTGGCGTTCCAGGCACTGCGTCGGCGCAGGCAACAGTTGTCGACGGCTTTGAGATGTCGAAACAGGGCCGCGCGGCCGAGGCCTTGGGAGCTGCTTTTTCTGCGTCACTGATTGGCGGTCTTTTTGGTGCGGTGGTGCTGACCGTCGCCATTGGGTTTGCAGAGCCAATTATTCTCGCCTTCGGTCTTGCCGAGCAAATGATGCTGGTCGTTCTCGCGGTCGCCCTAATAGGGTCGCTCACAGGAGCCAACTTGTTCAAAGGGATGGCCGCGGCTGCGATCGGGATGCTGATCGGCACGATCGGATCGGCGCCCACAACGGCTATCCCGCGGTTCACGTTTGAGTCGATCTATCTTCTCGACAATATCAAGGTTGTGCTCGTCGGGTTGGGCCTCTTTGCTGTGCCTGAAATTCTCGGAGTTTTGCGCCAGCAGGAACGCATTGCCGATACGGCTCTAAAGCCGATGGGCTGGGCTAAGGGCGTCAAAGAGACGCTTTCTCACTGGTGGTTGATCATTCGATGCTCGGCGATTGGTTCGGCGTTGGGGGCGTTGCCGGGGCTTGGTGGGTCGGTGATCGATTGGATTGCATATGCCCACGCCAGAACGTCGTTGAAAAACCCCGAAACCCTGGGAACCGGCGACGTCCGCGGTGTGATCGCCCCCGAGGCAGCCAACAATGCAAAAGAGGGGGGTGCCCTGATCCCCACGCTTCTCTTCGGCATCCCAGGCTCAGCCAGCATGGCGCTTCTGCTCGGAGGTTTCATCCTTGTGGGCATCGAGCCGGGCATTAACATGATCCGAAACCAAACAGACCTCGTCTACCTGATGGTGTGGTCGGTCGCGCTCGCCAACATCGTCGGTGCCGTCATTTGCATCGGCCTTGCCAGCCCGATTGCTCGGATCACCACGGTACCTTTTGCGTTCCTCGCCCCGATCCTCCTCGTGTTCATCTGTTTTGCCGCGTACCAAGCAACAAAGGATGTAGGTGACCTGTTCACTCTCCTCGGCTTTGGTGTTTTGGGCATGCTAATGAAGCGATACGGCTGGTCGAGACCGGCCCTTCTGATTGGCTTCGTCCTTGCAAAACGCCTCGAAGCTTCTTCCTATCAAACGGTCAACCTATACGGCTGGTCGGCGTTTGAGCGGCCAATTGTAATCATACTTGGGCTGGTTGCGGGAGTGGTGCTTTTCCGGTCGATCATCAGCAGCTTGCGCAAAGCGCCGACAGCAGAGGCACACCCGCCTAGCATTGGGGCGTTGGTCTTGCCAGTTGCGTTCATCAGTTTTGCATGCTTTGTGCTATTCGGTGCGGTTGGCTTTGATCCGTTGACTGGCTTCTTCCCAAAGATCGTCTCGATTGCCGCGCTAGTCTTTCTAGGCCTTCTAACCATCGCGCACTTCGCGATTCCCGGGTTCGCCATCTGGGAGGACGAAGAGCCCGCAAGCGAACACGCCGCGCAGGACAAGGCCATTAGCTTCGGCGGCTCGATCCTGCTGGTCACCGGTGCGGTTTTGCTCGTGGCTCTGTTCGGAGTACTGCCCGTCGCATTGATTGGGGTCGCAGGATTTCTGTACTTGTTTGCGCAAACCAAACCAGTGACTGCAGTAGCATCAGGAATCGCTCTGGCGGCGTTCCTCTTCGTACTCAACAAAAGTATCGGAGCGTCGCTCCCTGAGGGGGTGCTGTTTTAACGTATGCGCTGGTGCTGTCAGACGAA
>DOCS01000106.1:2712-7203 GCA_003503355.1 Opitutia bacterium | reverse complement strand
ACTTTCTGAGTGGCAGTCAAGTACTCGGCTAAGCCTGTCAACAGAGCGCCGCGTCCATTCAGTAAGATGCGTGTCGGCGCCGCGCCACCGTATTGGCGGCGATAATTGACGATTGAGCGGGTAATTTCCTGGCTCATACGACGCATAAACGACTCTGAACTATCGGCCACCGCCTTTGAAGCGGCGGAGTCGACCTCGCCCCTGAAACACGCATGCTTAAACGCCTCCGCCTGCAAAAAAGACTTCCCGAGACTGTCCGCGAGAGACTGCGTGAGCGAATTACCGCCCAGTTGGATATTTCGAACAAAAAATCCGGACGGGTTACGAAACAGCAAGTTGGTTGAACGCGAGCCAACATTGATCAGCAACACATCTTCGTCGACATCAGGATAAGCAAACTGGAGTGAGTTATAATCCAGCACAGTGGCAGCGCTGATGTTTGCTACCGAAAATCCAGCCGCAGACATTTGACCGTAGAAGTCATCCACAGCGTTGGATTTAGCCGCAATGAACAGCACCTCCGTCTCCACGCCATCGTCGCCAACAACTTGACTGTCCCACACCACTTCATGCAGCGGATACGGAATATTCTGCTGCGCTTCAAAAGCGATCACCTGCGCGCGCTTGGCTTCCTCAACATACGGGATACGAATCGTCTTGGTCAGGGTCTGATTGCCGGGCAGGATCAGTGTAGCGCTGCCAGAAAACTTGTGAAAGCGGGCCAGCCGCTTCAGCGCCTTGCCGATCGCCTTCATCGCAGCGTCATCCTGGGAGAAGTCGTAGTCGAGCTCTTCAGTGACCAGCTTCTCGATCTCGAGCTCCTCGCCAGACGAAGCGATGACCGCGGCAGTCACCTGACTCGCACCGCAGTTAATAATTAATCGTTTAAAGCTAGTCATGAATAAAAAATCCGGCGTGTAAAAGCACTGGTTTACTGACGCACGTCACGGCGTAAAAAGACAGGCAGATCACTAATCCTACCCAAGTATCCAGCTGGCGCATAGTACACAGGCATCAAGATATGATCGTTGTCGGCACCTTCTGAGTTAGCCTTCCCAATAAACGCATCCAGAATTGCCTGAGAGCTAATACTACTGCTCATCGCAGACTTCTGCGGCTCTAGCTCTTCGCCACCAATCAGAATTTCGACATAGTGGTAGTCGGGATCGACCGGCAATTGATCGCGCTCGACGATCATACCTGGAAGATAAAAATAGAGGTTATTATCGTCACCCCGCTCCATGATAATAATTTCCGCTTCTGCGGTATAATAATCGAATCTGGGCGCCCCCGACTCAGTCAACCCCTTCATCTTGTAAGCGAGGTAAACCTTGACCTTCACATTCTCAACAAAACGTGAGCTCTTGGCCTCCGGCGACGGATTCCCACTACAGGATAGTTCTACCTCCATTTGCCTCCAATCATCACGCAGCGAGTTAAAATCGACCCGCTTAACAGTAATCGGCTCGCGAGCAGAAGACAGCGTGGTGAGCGCCAAAAAGGCGAGTAATGGGATAAGGAATTTAGACATAACGGCGGGGAAATCCTGAATCTTATCCATAATAAGTTCCAGAGTATTCTAATTCTTAATAAAAAGACTGTCGGCAACGCAACCCATTTTTTGCCAAGCATACTCTTCCTACCCTTCAAATTGTGTGTTAACTCGGCGACAAAACCATCACCAAAACCAATTAAACGGTTTCCTTAGTAAAATCAGGCGTGCCCTGAAATACATCCTTGCAAGGCTGCCAGTGTTGAGAAACGTCAGCAGCCATGCCCAAGCCAACGGAACTTCCCTTTAAAATTAGTGCGCTCATTTTCATCCGCAACGCAAGCGGCGAGCACTTGCTAATCCAACGCCTCAAGTCCCCGAACCAAGGCTGCTGGAGCCCGATCGGCGGCAAACTCGATATGGCGAGCGGGGAATCTCCGTATGAATGCGCCCGCCGCGAAGCCCACGAGGAAGTCGGACTGGAGCTCTCCGACAGCGACCTGCACTGTTTCGGATACATTTCAGAGAAAAGCTACGAGGGCGCCGGCCACTGGCTAATGTTCCTTTTCGACTGCCGAATCTCGACCGACAAGCTGCCGAGCGCGATCGATGAAGGGCATTTCGATTTTTTCAGCCGCGATGCCATCAATCAGCTTAAAATCCCTGAATCCGACCACACTCTACTGTGGCCTTACTACGACAAATACCACCAGAGCTTCGTCGGCCTGCGCGCCAACTGCGACCCGCTCGGCAAATTGTCAGTGGTAGAGGAATTGAAACTCCCCTAGCAGAGCCAAGGCTGTGGCGCCGCACCCCTACCGCAGTGAAAAACGACCCTGCGCCACCTCCCAGGTCGTCCAATCCTGACGCGCCGCCGGCAGCTCCGTACCGGTGGCAATGATTTGCAACTCCGGCGGACAAGCGCGCCAGAAGCCGGCCTTGCGATGCGGGTCGAGTTCGCCCAACACATCATCGGCCAACAGAACTGGAGCTAAGCCGAGACTCTGCTGGAAAATCCGCGCTTGGGCAATACGCAGCGCGACACACAACCCGCGCTGCTGACCGTCCGACGCATATTCCTTCGCACCGCCGATGCTCAGCGAGAGATTAAAATCGTCACGATGCGGCCCCTTTTGCGTCGAACCCATGATCTGATCGCGCTTGCGACTGTCCTGCAGCATGCGACTCACGGACTCGACATCCTCACAAGCTGTATTGACCTTAAACTCCAATTCAGGCCCCTCCTCCGCTTCCGCGATATTCGCGTACACCGCAACCAGCACCTCGCGCAGACGCTGCATCCCAGCAGCCCGCCTAGTTGCAACCGACACCGCGTGCGGCGCGATTTCAGCCTCAAAAGCGGACAACTCTGCAGCGCTGCCGCCTCGCTTCAACAGGCGATTGCGCTCAGCCACCCCGCGGTGATAATTTCGCAACGCATGATAATACTGCGGATCGATCGCCGAAAGTGTGAGATCGACAAACCGTCGACGCTCCCCCGGAGACCCGCGCAACAACATCAAGTCGCCCGAACTCAACGGCACCACTGGAAAGCGCCCGATAAAGTCACCAAGCCGAGACACCCGTTCACCATCCACCGACACGCGCCGCCCCGCCTTGCCGGACTGCACCTCCAGCTCAGTGCGCCCTTCGACATCGTGCTCCAACTCGTACACCGCGGTAAACGCGCCAGCCCCCTGCTGCGGCAGCGCCGCCATACTTTGCGTGCGGAACGAGCGCAAGGCAGTCACCAACCCCAGCGCCTCGAGTAAATTCGATTTGCCCTGCCCGTTGGCACCGAGCAAAAACGTCCGCGACGCCTGCAGATCGAGCTCGGCAAATTCGATATTGCGAAAGTTCTGCACACGTAGATTGAGAAAGCGCATCGTTTTGTGTCCCTCTAAATAGAAATCACCGTCGAGAGCGAGCCGTCAGCTTCCGCGCGAAGCGCCGCATAGCTTTCAACGATGGCAGCCGCCAACGCCAGCCAATCGGCCTCCGTGGTCGCGCCGCCCGAACTCACCCGCAACGCGCGGCGCATCACATCGGCGTCGAATCCCATCGCCGCCAACACTAGTGATGGCCCCTGCTTGCCGGTCGAACAGGCCGAACCCGCAGAGACTAAAAAGCCGCGTTTCTCCAACGCACGAATCCAGCGCACGCTGGCAAATTCAGGCAAAATCAACAGTGCCGTATTCCACAACCGCGCGGACTGCTGACCAACCACCTCAACCATCGGCATCGCCTTGGCCAACGCCGCAATCAAGGCATCGCGCCCCGCCGCACAGCCGATCTGATCCACAGCCAAGGCGGCCACCATCGCCTGCACCCCTGCGACATCCTCGGTGCCAGCGCGATGGCCGAATTCTTGCGCACCTCCAACTAGTGATGTGAAACCCGCGTTCGCTTCAGGTAAAAGACTTAAACCAACACCGCGCGGCCCACCAAATTTATGAGCGGCCACGGTCACAAAGTCACAGTCACCCAAACCCTGCAGCGGCAATTTGCCGACCCACTGCGAGGCATCGCAATGATAACTGCAGCCAGCGGCGCGGCAGGCTTGCGCGATCTCCCGCCATGAATTGAGCACGCCGGTTTCGTTATTGGCCGCCATCGCAGAAACCGCAGCATACGCACCCGCAGCCAAGTGCCGCTGCAGCGCCTTCAAATCCACAGCCCCGGCAGCATCCAGCGCCAGCCAATCTACCCGCTCACCAAAAAACCGCTTCGCCGCTTCCACCACACTAGGGTGCTCCGCCGGACTCACCCCGATGCGCGCACCGGCTGGCAGCGTCGCTGCCCAATGCGCAAACACCGCGTTGTTGCCCTCGGTCGCACCAGAATGAAACAGCACCCGCTCAGGAACCACTTGAAACCATGCAGCTACCTGCTCACGCGCCGCCTGCAGATGCGCATGCACCCGCGATGCCGCACGATACGGACTGGACGGGTTCAGCCACAAATCATCTGCCGCCGCGAGCCACGCCGCCCTAGCCTCG
>DOCS01000106.1:0-2679 GCA_003503355.1 Opitutia bacterium | reverse complement strand
TCGATCCAGCGCGAAGGCGTACCATACACCTTGCGGCTGATACTACTCAGCGAGTCGCCCGACTGCACCGTATAACTACGCGGCACGCTCGTCGGATCCGGGCTCGCCGCAGGTGCGGGCGCTGGCGTCGCCTGCGGTTGGCGCGACGGGCGCACTGGCGGCGCGACGATCGACGTCTGAGCAGTCGGCACGCGCCGCGCCTCGCCCAATACATTTTCCAATTGCTTGACGCGCTTTTGAGCGGCCACCAAATCACGCTTCAAACTGTCGTTTTCGAGTTTCAAACTTTTCACCAACTCCATCAAATCGATACGATCGAGCTCTCCCTTATACGGCTGCGCGGGAAGCTGACGGGCAAATTCCTTCTGCGCGGTCTCGATCAACTGACGCACTTGCGACGCCTGCGGCGACTGCGGTTTAAACTGCAAATAGCGCTCGAAATGATAATTCGCCCGCAACGGATTTTTCATCGCATGCAGATAGATATAGCCAGCTTCAAAATGTGACTCGGGGGCATCGCGGCGCGCATCGATCACCCGCATAAAAGCACTCAACGCTTCTTCCGTGCGGCCCTGGCTTTGATAATCCTTCGCCAACTGATACTGCTTTTCGTCGGTCTCGCTAACAATCTCGACACCACTGGGCGCACAAGCGGAAAAAACCAACAAGGAAAATAAAGATGCAACTAGAGCAAATCGAGGCAGGAACATGATGCGGTGACGTTGAGCAGCGAAACCCGCTCCTGCAACAAACAACTCACGACAATCCACCTTCGCACTCAGCTAAGGCTTGAGCAAAATCTTACCCAGGCGCGGACGCTTGTCGTGCCTGAAGGCCGCTTGGTACTGGTCGAACGAATACGTCGCCTCCACCGGCAGCTTCAACGAGCCATCACGCAGCATTCCATACACCGCACCCATCACCTCCCCCAACCCCTTCGACCCGGCCTTTCGACTCCATTTGTCCCACCAAAACCCAACCAGGCGCACATCATTAAAAATCAGAAAGCGCGTCGGAAAGCGCACCGGATCGCCGACCATCCCGCCAAAAGTGACTTGGGTGCCGCCCTCGCCCAACGCCTTGATTTGATCAATGGCACTGTCACCGCCGATTGAGTTGAGTGCCAAACGAATCGGCTCACCGCCGGTCAGCGCCTGGACTTGCTTGGGCCAGCCACTGCCTTCCAGCACCACGTGGTCCGCGCCCATCGCCTGCAACGGCGCGACCAACTCCTCGCGGCGCACTTGGCTGATCGTCTTCAAGCCCATCACCTTGGCCATTTGAATCACAGCCATCCCGACGGCGGAATTGCCTGCATTTTGCACCACCCAGCTGCCAGGCGCCAAGTGAACGATCTTCTTCAGCAAGCAATACGCCGTGGGCGGATTAATAAAGGAAAACGCCGCCTGCTCGACAGGCACATCGCCGGGAACCATCAGCAAATCAGACGCGGGCATACAGGCCGTCTCTTGCCATGCCCCATTCTCCGGAAAGCGCACCCGCGCGCCCACGCCAACGCTAAACACGCCGCGCCCGAGCGCATCGACCACACCAACGCCCTCGCGCCCCGCGACTGCGGGTAGTTCACGCAAATGACCGTAGCTGCCGCCAATCATACCATAATCCGACGGATTGATCACGGCAGCGGACAGCCGCACGCGCACCTCGCCCGCCTTAGGCTCCGGCACTTCCACCTGTTCCAGCCGCAATACATCGGCGGGCTGCCCAAACGCATGATGACACAGTGCTTTTTGTAAACTCATAGCGACTAACATTGGGTAAAAATTCGCCACCCGCAAAGATTTTCAATGATTCCAACTTCGCGAATAAGCATACGTAGTTGCCTCCATCAGCAACAAAGCCTTTCACTGTACCTTTCTCAGCGTTCAAAAAACCTTTCATTTTACCCATGCCACACCCTTTCCTTCAAAACGACTTCCACATCCGCTGGTCCACCCTCACGCCCGACCACATTGAGGCCGACATCTCCAAAGCAATCAACGAGGCGCAGGCTGCAGTCGATGACGTCGCGGCACGCAGCAACGACGCGCCGGAGACCCTGACTTACGCCAATACACTCGCCGCACTCGACGAGGGGCTCGACACCCTCAACCGTGCATGGGGACTGGTCGGGCACTTGGATTCGGTCTGCAACAGCCCTGAACTGCGCGACGCCCACAACGCGATGCTGCCTAAAGTCACCGAGTTCTTTGCCGGCATTCCGCTCAATCAAGCACTGTGGCAAACAATCAAAGCGTTCGGCACCAGCGACGCCGTCCAGCAACTCTCCGCGACCAAACAGCGCTATGTGCATGAAGAGCTGGCCGACTTCCGCGAAGCCGGCGCCGACCTACCGCCACAACAAAAGAAGCGCGCCGGCGATATACAGAAACGCTTGGCTGAAATCACACAGAAGTATTCAGAAAATTGCCTAGACGCCACCAATGCTTGGGAGAAGCTGGTCACCGACAAGGGACAACTTGCGGGCTTACCCGAATCCGCGTTGGCTGCGGCGCGTCAAAATGCCGAGCAAAAGGGCCACGACAACGCCTGGCGCTTCACTCTGCAGGCACCGTCCCTGATTCCGGTCCTCACCTATGCCGACAACGATGCCCTGCGCGAAAAAGTGTGGCGCGCCTACACTGCGGTCGGCCGCAATGCGCCGCACGACAACCGCGC
>DOCS01000164.1:22434-24422 GCA_003503355.1 Opitutia bacterium | reverse complement strand
GGATGCGCTTTCTCAATCTCGTCAAACAGCACAACGGAATAAGGTTTGCGGCGCACCGCTTCAGTCAGTTGCCCACCTTCTTCGTAGCCGACATAGCCTGGAGGCGAACCGACCAGGCGCGAGATCGCAAACTTCTCCATATATTCAGACATATCGATCTGAACAATCGCATCCTGATTGCCGAACATCTCTTCTGCCAGAACCTTAGCCAACAACGTTTTACCAACTCCAGTCGGCCCAAGAAACATAAACGATCCAATCGGACGGCGCGGATCTTTAAGGTCCGCACGTGAGCGACGAAGCGCCTTGGAAATCACCTCCGTCGCCATACTTTGGCCGATCACTTCGCTCTGCAAATGACTCTCGAGATTAAGGAGCTTCTTACTCTCCTTCTGCTCTATGCGAGACAGTGGAATCCCCGTCCAGTCGGCCACGACTTGCAACATCTCCTCTTCATCCACCACGATCTTGGTTTCCTCGCGGCTCTGTTTCCAAGCCTCGATTGTGTCGACCTGCTTCTGACGCAACTGCTTCTCTTCGTCACGAAACTGGGCCGCTTCTTCGAAGTGTTGCTTACTAATGGCATCTTCTTTCTGTGCGCACACCTCCTCAATCGTGGTGGTCATCTTCTCGATTTCGGGTGGCCGCTTCAACGCCTCGATGCGCGCACGCGCACCGGCTTCATCCAAAATATCGATTGCTTTATCAGGCAGGAAGCGCGCAGTAATGTAGCGCTCGGACAGCTTGGTGGCGGCCTCCAGCGCAGCGTCGGTAAACTCAACTTTATGATGCTCCTCGTACTTCCCACGAATCCCTTTCAAGATCAATACAGTGTCTGCGATTGAAGGCGCCTCGACCTTGACCGACTGGAAACGGCGATCAAGCGCACTATCCTTTTCGATATATTTGCGGTATTCCGCCAGCGTTGTGGCACCGATGCACTGCAACTCGCCACGGCTCAGAGCCGGCTTGAAAATATTGGACGCGTCCATCGCCCCTTCAGCCGCACCGGCACCGACGATCGTATGCAGCTCATCAATGAAAATAATGACGTTTTTGGCACGGCGAATCTCATCCATCACCGCTTTGATCCGCTCCTCAAATTGTCCGCGGTATTTTGTACCAGCGACCATCAGTGCCAAATCGAGTGTAATCACGCGCTTGTCAGCGAGAATTTCAGGGACAATGCCCGATGCGATTTCCAAAGCAAGCCCTTCAACAATAGCGGTCTTTCCGACCCCTGCCTCGCCGATCAAAACGGGGTTACTCTTGGTGCGACGACACAGGATCTGAACCACGCGACGGATCTCTTGCTTGCGTCCGACCACAGGATCCAGTTCGCCCTTGTATGCTAACTCGGTTAAGTCACGACCAAAGGCCTTGAGCGCAGGCGTTTTGCTATCTTTCTTATCCTCGGGCACACCAGCAGCACCACCCGCAGCGGTTTCCTCTGGCTCACCGGAAAAATTCGGATCGAGTTCGGACAGAATTTCATTGCGGCAGCGCTTGATATCGACTTCCAGCGATTTCAGCACACGTGCCGCCACGCCCTCGCCTTCGCGAAGTAAGCCGAGTAAAATGTGCTCCGTGCCGACGTATGAATGGTTCAACGCTTTGGCCTCCTTGCCCGCCAGCGCCAGCACCTTCTTCACGCGCGGTGTGTACGGGATATTCCCCGAAGGCTTACTCTCGGGCCCCGTGCCGACTTGCTTCTCAACCGCTGAGCGCACCGTCTGCAAATCCAGCCCCATCTTTTGCAGTACATTAACCGCTACGCCCTGACCGAGGTTAATCAATCCCAACAGTAAATGTTCAGTGCCGACGTAGTTGTGATGGAAGCGATCGGCTTCCTTGCGAGCGAGTGCGAGAACTTGTTGGGCGCGAGGTGTGAAATTGTTCATCGGTTCCATCGTATAATTTTCCTAATATTTTTATTCCAGTCCGTCGAGCTTATCAAAAGCTAGAGCCGGAAGATTATCAAATTCTTG